>CAYWEU010000122.1:0-4280 GCA_964457395.1 uncultured Candidatus Peribacteria bacterium | reverse complement strand
GCTCCTCAAGCAATCGGCTGCAAGCGTGGACAACCTCGCCAAGCTCTTTTACTTAACCGAAGGCGAGAAATACCTGCTGCTCAGTTCCGGCGTCGGTCAGGGCGTGCTGTTCGCAGGAAACACGCACGTAGCCATCCAAATCGTCGCCAGTGCCAAAGAACACGCGATCATCACGACCAAGCCATCCGAGGTCATGCAACGCAAGCAGCAAGAAAAAGACGATGCGAAGGCCGAACAATCGAAGGCTGAAGCCGAAACGAATCGAGAGGAGAACCCAAAGAATGGAGCATGATTGTTTGTTCCGTTATTCCACCGTCCACCGCACCTCCGATTTTAATTTCCCCGGCAACGCAAAGCCCGCAGCTTTCTTGTGCCCGCCACCCTTGAATTTGGCCGCAAGTGCTGAGACATCCACGTCATCGCGCATGGTTCGCAGCGATCCTTTTACCTTGCCTTGCCGCTCGGCAAGAATGAGCGAAAACTTCATACCTGGAATCGCGTTGACGTAATCGATGGCACCAGTGAGCTCGGAGTAGTCGGCACCGGTCGCCAGGAAGTCGCCTTCGGTAAGGGCGGAGATCGCGGCACCTTCGGCAGTGATCGAAATCTTCTCGAGCACGCGCCCCCACAGCCGGAGCGTGGAGAGTTTGGCGGTGCGAAAGACATCGCGTACGATCGTCTGCTGCCGGGCGCCGCAGCGCAGTAAGCGTGCGACCGTACGGTACACGCGCGGAGAGGTGTTGCTGTGTAAAAGACCGCCGGTATCGGTATACACGCCCGTGAGTAAGCAGGTTGCTGCGTCCGCGGAGACGACCCACGCCACTGCATCTGCAAATGCTAAGACAATCTCGCAGGTCGAAGCAGCGTCTGGAAACACGAAATTCACCTGCGCAAATCGCGAGTTGGAATGATGATGATCAAACTGCACGCTTGGATATGTGGCACGGTCAAACAGCTGCGGGAAGCGCTCATGCAGCTCGGTTAGGTGAGGTTCCGCACAATCGAGAACGATGAATGCGTCTCCGTCCTCTGGCTGAATGTCATTGCGAATGCGGTGTGCGGCGGACAAGAAGTGGAACGTCGGGGGCGATGGGTCCACGCAGAGCATCACGACTGGAATATCGGGCACGTACTCTTGCAACAGCAGACTCATACCCGTGATGGAACCGATGGCATCGCCATCGGGATTGCGGTGACAGATGCAGCAAATCCTGCGCGCGGAGCGGAAGATGGACAGCGCACGATCGAGGTCTGTCTTTTCAAACATAAGAGAAAAGGGAGCTAGTCTAAGAGCATTCGCGAGGCCGCTCAATTCAATGATGTTGCAACCGCAAAGAGGATAGTATGTGGTCTTACGATTTTTTGGTTTTTCTTGTCATGCGCTTCTTCGGCATAGCCGGCTCAGCCACAACTGTCTTCGCCAGCAATTCATCGATCCGATTTGCTCGATCGCTACGAGTGTCGACGTTGAATCGCAACTCGGGCAGCTTGTATCCCAAAATTACTTTCGATAACCGGCGTTTGAGCTCTCCTTTATTATCTGCCAAAAATCGCACAGCCCCCTGCGCCTTCTCGAACGCACTGACGTAGACCGTTGCGTACGAAAGATCAGAACTGACCTCTACCTCGGTGATGCTGGCAAATCCGCAGACATCCGGCGGAATCTCGCACGTGAACAGCGCAACGAGCTTGCGGATTTCTGCGGCGATCATGGCGGCACGATGAGACATGCGACTATGCTAGCAGAAGAACAGAGGTGTCATTCATCACTATCCACCCACTGTCTGGTATTCTCTGCCTATGCCCCCCACTCGCATCATCTTCCTCGGAACCTCGGCATTTGCCGTCCCGTGTCTGCAAGCACTCCTGGATGATGCACGGTTTCAGGTGGACCTGGTAGTCACACAGCCGGACAAGCCGGTCGGGCGCAAGCAGACGCTGTCGCCCTCACCGATCAAAGCCTTGGCTCTTGAGCGCAACATGCTGGTCGCTCAACCGCAAAGCATCAATCGCGAGGTGCAGCTCTTCCAGAAAGTACCGAAGCCGGATTTTCTCATTGTCGTATCCTACGGCCAAATTCTCTCCGAAGAAGTCTTGGCAGTGCCCGCCATTGCACCCATCAACGTGCATGCCTCGCTGCTGCCCCGTCTCCGCGGTGCGTCGCCCATCCAGCACGCCATCTTGCAAGGAGACACCGAAACGGGCGTCAGTGTACAGCGCATGGTCAAGGCGCTGGACGCAGGACCCGTATATCTGCAACAACGAGTGAGTATAGGAGAGCGAGAGACCGCTGCCACACTGCATGACAAACTGGCCACTGTCGCTGCGCCCGCATTGCTCGAGGTTCTTCGGTCTCCCCCGCAGCCAGTCCCGCAAGACGAAACGCAAGTGACATTCTGCGGAAAGTTACAACGCAAAGACAGTCTCGTTGACCCGACAAGCATGTCCGCCCAAGACATCGATACGCGTGTACGCGCTTTGGTACCCTGGCCGGGCGTGACATGGGGAGACTGTAAAATTCTTGAAACATCGCTTACTGCGCATGCACAAGCCATGGAACTACAGTGCAAAGACGATACGACGGTGTATCTCCTCACAGTGCAGCCCGCTGGAGGAAAACCGATGAGTGGAAAGGACTTTGAACGAGGATATCAAAAAACTAAAAACTAAAAACCAATAATCTGCAATCGATGATTGAACGTTTCCAATTTGAGGAACGTCACCGTATACGTACGATTCCCCTCTCATGCGACACTTCAGGCGCCCACTGTCGATAACCCTAGCATCCGCGCTGGTTTTGCATGCATTCGCGGGGTCAATCGCGTTTGCGGCGGAAGCCGACACAGACGGCGATGGCATTACGGATATTCTCGAAGATTCCAACAGTAACAATTTCGTCGATCCTGGCGAAACAAACCCGTACAAAGCAGACACCGATGGCGGCGGCGAGGCCGACGGCTCCGAAGTCCGGGCCGGCCGCAACCCATTGGACAAAATGGATGACCTTAGCTTCGACGCCGATGGTGATGGCTGGGTGAACAGCATCGAGTTGATACACGGAACGGACCCCAAGAAAGCCGATACAGACGGCGATGGCACGGTCGATGCACTGGATCCGTTTCCTTTGGACCCCAGGTACGCAAAAGACGCGAACGCCAACAACTTGCCCGACGAGTGGGAGGAGCAGACGAAGCTGAGCACAACCGCCAATGTCGACACTGCAGCCAAGGGCGACGCGGACGGCGATGGACTGACAAACATGGACGAATTTGCGCGCGGACTCAACCCGCTCGATGCAGACACGGATAGAGACGGTCTCAATGACTACGACGAGCTGAAACAACAAGCAGACCCCAAGGAGAACGCATGCCTGTCATACGGGACATTCGATGAGCCCTTTCCGGATATGAAGGGCCACTGGGCCGAGCAATTCGTCTATCGCTTGCGCCAAACGACTATCTTGCCAGGACAAACGCCGGTCATTCGCGGGTATGTGGGAACGGAGAACAAGCTCGCAAGTTTCGCTCCCGACAAGCCGGTCACACGTTTTGAATTCCTTAAAATGATCCTGCTCTCCACGTGCACCAAGCTGCGCGATACTACCATCGACGTCACTGTACGCTTCACCGATGTACCGAGCATCCCTACCCAACTTGTTGAAGACGAAGACAGAGCCCTACGCAGGCGTGTTGTCTACACTGCCGTGCAGTACGGTATCGTAAAAGGTTATACCAACGGCACCTTTCAGCCGGATGCGCCCATCACCCGCGCTGAAGCGCTGAAGATGCTGGTGCTTGCGGCTCAGCTACCCCAAAACGAGGAATCTGCCACGCAACAGTTGACGCTGACGGACGTCAAGGAAAAAGACTGGTTCGCACCGTACGTAAAGCTGTCACTGTGGTATGGCATCCTCGGCGGCTATGACGACAAGACATTCAAGCCCGACCGCCATGTCTCGCGCGCAGAAGCCGCCAAGCTGGTGTACAAGACCATGCTCGTCAACCCCTACATCAACGGGTACGTGCTGCCGGGCAGCGAGACGAGCGGATCGTCGTCAAGCGCATCGTCTGGGTACGACGACTCCGCATCGACGGGTGAGTTCTTCTACACCTTGCCCTGCATCTCCTGCAAAGCCTCGATGAACTTCGGCAAGTCTTCGACATCGAAGATGATCGTTGTCTTCTGACCACCGCGGGACTTCTCAGACAATTTAAGAAACTTGCCTTGCGCGGACTGCTTGAGGTCGATGTAAAACGTGCGCTG
Source organism: uncultured Candidatus Peribacteria bacterium (assembly GCA_964457395.1). GTDB lineage: Bacteria > Patescibacteriota > Gracilibacteria > Peribacterales > Peribacteraceae > CAVZXD01. The sequence continues at coordinate 17 of CAYWEU010000122.1, read as the reverse complement.
ACGTGCTCTGATGGTCA
>CAYWEU010000121.1:0-1626 GCA_964457395.1 uncultured Candidatus Peribacteria bacterium | reverse complement strand
CTGCCATGTTCTGACGTAGCTGTTAGTCGTTTTTCTCCCAACTTGTGGTGTGACAAATAGGACCTTCATAGTGATGACATCCTTTCTAGGGTTGGAGGGTTACGAGCCGATGTGCTTCGGAGTAATCCGGAGCGTGGAACCACGATCGACCCTCGCATGGGACCGGCATATAGCCTGGATATTTTCGTGCGTACACGTTGTATCCAAGATTGGTGCCGATCGATATTGCGAAGACAATTGGGTTGAGGGATGCGGCAGACGTTAAAATTCTTCGTGCGATCGAGGTAAGCTTGTACGCTTCATGCCAAACTTGTTTTGTGCCTTCGTAAAGGCGCTTGGCAGTCATTCCCCGGGGTTCATAGACGACATGCTGTCCGTCATACCATTCCCAGTTCTTGCTGATGATGCGCTTTTGCTGATCGAGCATTCGATACAGCGGAGTTCTCGGAAACGGCGTTGCGATCGCAAAGCGGGGCAAATCAATGCTCGCCTTGAAAACGAATTCCAACGTCTCATCGAACACGCCATCGGTATCACCGTCGACACCGAAGACGAAACAACCGTTCACAGCGATGCCGTGATCGTGGAGCATTTTGATGCGCCAGAGATTGTCGTTTGGTTTTTGCCACGCCTTTCCCATGGTTTTCAGGGTCTGCGGATTCTGCGATTCAAGCCCGACCAACAAGCCGCGACAGCCACTCTTTTCGAGTTTCTTCATAAGCTTTGGATTGTCCGTAATGTTGAGTGTTGCGAGTCCTCCCCAGTATTTCCGGAGAGGTGCAAATGCATCAACGAGTCTGCCGAAGTATTCCTCGTCGGATGACGGGGAAAGATCGATGAGGATGAATGTTTTTCCGGGGAGTTCTGCAACTTCCTGAGCGACATCTTCTGGATTGCGCTGGTACTGTTTTGGCCATGCAGTCGGCACGACACAAAACGTACAGCGGTACATGCAACCGCGAGTCGCTTGCACAACATTCATGTTTGTATACTTCTGCTTCTTAAGCAAATCTCGCCTTGGGCGAGGGTACCCATCCATGGTCGCCGGCTGGCGATCGTAAAGCTTCCTAAGTGTTCCAGCCATAAAGTCTCGCAAGAGTTCTGGCCACGCTTCTTCAGCGTAACCGCAAACAATGGCGTCAGCGTGGCTCTCGGCCTCTTCAGGAACGAGAGTAATGTGAATTCCACCGAGTACTACAGTAATACCGCGATCCCGGAGGATGCGACTATACCGGTATGCCTTTGCGGCATTTCCAGTAATTACTGTGATTCCGATGATGTCTGCTTCAATGGTATGAGGATCAAAATCCTCAGCCCATTCATCGATGCACTGCACCGAGGCATTCAGCTCCGATGGAATGAGAGCGGCGAGCGTGGACAGCGTAAGCGGTGCATACCGCAGACGCTGATCAAACGCGCCCTCCTTTCCATACCGAACCGACTGCGGCATTAGTAATACGATCTTCATAGTCTGATTCTCCTTATTTTGGTTTGTTGCTATTAAATTGGAAAAGAACGAAAACCCTATGTTCTCATTCACTATTACCATACCACAGATTACTTTATTTACGGGCAATATATCTTTTTTAGAATAACTTGCCAATATTGGCTTTATACGATAAGGTT
>CAYWEU010000120.1:0-5395 GCA_964457395.1 uncultured Candidatus Peribacteria bacterium | reverse complement strand
GTTCTGCAAGAAAACCTGCGAGGAGCGAGAGGGTGCAGACGAACGCGGAGACCGTACCGAGGAGGCGCATGGGGGGAGTATAGATGAAGTGTTGTCTCGGAAATTCTGCGACATGTCAGATCAGATTTTACGCTGCATCGGAAACAGCGTGTCTCGACGCCACCACACTGCGGCAAAGAGGATCGTGCCGAAGAGAATGAGCCGCACGGGCCCTAGGACAGAAGCCGCGATCGGCGCGAAACGCAGCCCTTCTTTGAGCAATGTGAGAAGCACGGCTGACAGTACTACTCCTGGCACACTGCCCGGCTTGCCTGCGACAATGATCATCACAATGATGATGAGGAACTGAAACGAATAATCGTCAGGATGCAGAAGGCCGATGTATTGCGGCGCCAAGAACCCCGTGATCGCAGCACCAGCGCCCGCGAGCAGAAAAGCCCAGAGATGAATATTCCGACGGCTCACGCCAAGCGCCGCTGCATGCCAGTCATGCTCGGCAAGCGCAGACAACTGGCGTCCGATGGAACTGCGATGTACGAAAAACAGCAGCACAGCCCACAGCACTGCGATGCTGGCGGAAAAAATCGCGAAGGATGGCAGATCTTGTACAAACGACAAGCGCGGGATTTGCGGGATTCCCAGAGCGCCTCTCGTCAAAGACGTCCAGTTCAACACTACCGCGATGGTTGCAAGGTGGACGGCAATGGACATGACGCCAAGACCATCCGGCTCAAGACGCAACGAAAGCCATGCGAAAAAAGCAGAGAGCAAAAGAGCACTGGCCAAACCTGCACCGGCCGCCAGTACATAATTGCCTGTTGCGCCCAGCGTAACGACCGTTGCATATGCCGCAACGAGCGAGACGCCGATGGGTCCGAAATGCAAAATCTTCCCTTTCCCAAACACAAGATTGTAGCCGAGAATATTGGGGAGAGATATGCCTATGACGGCGACAATGTGCCAGAAGAATGTCATACGTATGAGGTTACGCCGTGCGAGCGCGAGCGACGAACAAGCCGCTCGGTTTGAAGAGTAAAAAGAAAATAATGAAGATCAATGCAACCGTTGCTTGGTACCCGGCTGGAACATAAAACATGCCGAACCAGTGCAGACCGACAACGTATTGTTCGAGGATCGCAAGAAGATACGCGCACAGAATTGCGCCCCAGATGTTGCCTTTTCCACCCGCAATGATCGCAGCGTAGGCTTTTATAGTCAGTGAAAAGCCGATCGTCGGAGACAAATTCTGGTCGATGCCATAGAAAATGCCTCCTGCGGCCGCCAACACACCGCTGACGATGAATAGGAGACGACTCAACGAAGCCGCGGGTATTCCGAGACTGAGTGCCGCATGATCGTTTTGCACCACGGCGCGGATACGACGACCGAGAGGCGTTGTATGGAGTACCCACGCCAACACACTCAGAAGAATGATAGTGACTGCAATGAGAATAATTTGCTCGACGTTGATCTGGGCTCCAACGACAGTCATCTGCGCCCTGAGACCGTGAATGATGTGTTCGGGTCGCTCGCCGAACAGCAGCAGTATCAGCCCGTCAAGAATCATGCTCCACGCGATCGTTGTGACCAGCGGCAAGAAACGATGCCGCTTGTAGAATGGCTGTATGAATAGTTCAAACGTCAGCGCAGCCAACAGCCCTCCCGCGACGAGTCCGCCGACGATACTTGGCAGTAGAGAGAGGCCAATGACCTGATGCAGCCACCATGTGACGTACCCCCCAAAGAGAACCATCTCTCCCAGCGCAAGATTGAACACTCCTAATACACCGTAGACGAACGCCAGCCCCCCCGCGATGAGGGCCGCGAGGGAGCCAGCAATGAGACCATTGATGAGGAGCTGCATGGCGACAGAGATCAGTCTATCGGTATGTCCTTCACCGTGGTGATGGCACCCTGCTTGAACTGCTTCAGCACGTAGGGAATTCCAACGACATCGCCATTGGTATCGAAGTGAAAATTGCCGCTGACACCGCTGTACTGCGGGAGGTGATACAAGTAATCGCGAACTGCTGGTCCATCCGTGCCAACCGACTTGAAGGCATCGAACAGCACATTGGCGGCGTCATACGCGTATCCGGCAAATGCGATACCGTACTGCGCATCGCCGTACTTCTGCTTGAAGAGCGATTCGAAACTCGAGTCTTTCGTGGCTGAAGGCACGTTGATCACATACAGACCGTCCGTTGCTTCCGGCAGATCCTTGGCCATCGTCACGGAATCCGCTGCGTCGTGCGACACAGCCGGCTGCTTGAAGGTGGCCTCTCTAAATTGCTGGAGCATGGGACCGATGATGCCGTCACTGTTGCCATCCGGAAAGAAGACATCGAACTGCACTTTCTTCAAGCGGGTCATGAGTGATCGGAAATCTTTCGTTCCGGGATCGACCACTTCATCGAACGCTATGGCACCGCTGCCTAATTTTTCTTTCAAAGATTTGCGGAAAGCCTGAGCGAAATCCGTGTTCTCGCTGATGATGGCGACTTTCTTCCAGTTCATATCAGCGAACAGTTTTTTCATCGCCGTCGTCTTCAGCTCATCGCTCGGGTAATCACGGAACACGAAGTCGCCGGCTTTTGTTACATCCGGACTGCTTGAGGTCGGAGAGAGGATGACGACCTTGCCAGCCCCGGCGATGGGGGCCGCGGCCAATGTTTCGCCGCTGCATCCTCCACCGACGATGGCAACGACTTTGTCGACGTTCACTAACTTCTGTGCAGCATTGGCGGACTCGGATCCGCTGCATTTTCCATCTTCCGCAACAATCTCCACTTGTTTTCCGTTGATGCCGCCTGCGGCATTCACTTTCTCGACTGCAAGTTTCACACCATTGAGCGTATCGACGCCAAGCCCGACAGCGTCACCGGTGAGGGGGCCGAGGAAGCCGAGCTTGATGGTTTGAGAACCTCCACCAGACGATGGCTGACACGCAGTGAAGCCGAGTACGAGGAGAGCGCAGGCCGCTACTGTTCGTTTGAGGTTTGCCATAAAGAGATAGGGGAGGGGAAATAGAGCGATACCTTCAGTGCAAGTATAACGATAAGAGCTTTGTAAAGAAATATCAACTATCACTGATTACGCGGGATCCGCACCGAAGTAAATGGCTTGCAGCTGCTTGGAATGCTTGACGTCATGCGGCGTGCCCGTGAGTACGATTTGTCCAAGATCGAGTACGATCACCCTGTCGCAGATGCGCGAGATAAACGGCAAATCATGCTCCACAATGAGCACAGTTTTCCCTTCGCTCTTCAGTTCTCCGATGAGATCCCCAACCTGACCGGTCATTTTTGGAGACACACCTGCTGTGGGCTCATCGAGCAAAAAGAGCGACTTGCCGCTCTTGAGCGTACGTGCGATTTCCAACAGACGCATTTGCCCGCCGGACAAGGAGCCGGCTTTTTTCTTCGCTTGATGTTGCAGTCCAACCATCTCCAATGTTTCTTTGACGGCGGCTTGCACATCGCCGAGGCGGCGACGTTGGTCTGACGGCAAGACTTCGAGAGCCACCAGTATGTTCTCTTCCAGCGTCATTTCTCGAAAAATTCCAAAATTCTGAAACACACGCCCTATGCCCATCCGAGCACGCTGAGCTGGAGAAATTTCATTGATCTTGTTGCCGCGAAACATGATGGAACCGTGTGTCGGACGAAGGAAGCCGGACAGCACGTTCAGCAGTGTCGTCTTTCCAGATCCATTCGGCCCGATGATGCCAATCACTTCTCCTTCTTCGATGGAAAACGCAACATCCCGAAGAATGTGCTGATCACCTATCGTCAGTCCCAGGCCGGAGGTGCTGAGTATCGCCATTGCGTACCAGAGTAGCGAATTTTGCTGTATCATCCCACCCATGTTCCGCAAGGCAGACTTTCTGTTGCTTGGCATCGCACTCGGGTTGACGCTGTTCGGTCTGGCGATGATCGGCAGTGTCAGCGTGTTCCAGAGCTACCAAAAAACTTCCGCGTTGGTGGAGTCCGGGCTGTGGCTCTCGCCGTCGAATTCGTTTTATCTGTGGCGCAGCTTCCTGCACGTCGTCACTGCTTTGATCGTGATGACGTTCACGACACTGGTCCCCTACCACTTCTGGCAACGCTGCGCGCGCATGTTGTTCTTGCTGAATCTGGCGTTGCTCGTGGCGGTATTCTTGCCGGGCATCGGCAATGACTACGGCACCGCGCACAGCTGGATACCGCTCTTCTCGTTCTCGCTGCAACCATCGGAATTTTTAAAGCTCTCGCTCGTGTTCTATTTGGCTGTCTGGCTACAGAAGAAAGAATCACTGATATCGACCTTTCGCGAAGGCTTCGTGCCCTTCGTGGCGCTGCTGTGCCTCTCGACGTTCTTGGTCGCGGCACAGCCGGACTTGGGCTCGTTTCTGATCTTTACCGTCATCGCCAGCGCGATGTTCTTCGTCGCGGGCGGCAACATCGTGCACTTGTTTCTCGGCGGCGCGATGGCGGCAGTCACAAGCTTGCCGGTCATTTTGAGCAAGGAATACATTCGCAATCGCTTCATCGTCTTTTGGCACATTCTCATTCATCCCGAAGATCAATCGTTCAAAGAAGGTGTCGGGTATCAGATCTACCAAGCGATGGTGGCCATCGGCAGCGGCGGGATATTCGGCGTGGGCTATGGCAAGTCGATTCAGAAATTCGGGTACCTGCCCGAAGTGCAGTCGGATACGATTTTCGCCGCGATGTCCGAAGAACTGGGCTTCCTTCGGCTGCTGATCGTTTTGTCACTGTACGGCGTGTTGGTCTATCGCGGGTACCGCATCGCGCGGCATGCGCCGGACCGGTTTGGGTTGCTGGTCGCCACCGGCATTACGACGGCGATCGCGTTCCAGACACTGCTGAATATCTGCGTGAATTTGTCGCTGTTCCCCAACACCGGCATCACACTGCCGTTCATTAGTTACGGAGGATCATCGCTGCTGGCAACCCTTGCCGGAGTCGGCGTCCTGCTGAATATTTCGATGCACAGCCACCAGGAAGACGCCATCGTCCGCAGGAGATCCAGAACGTCACAAGTGAGTTCGTTGAAGAGGTTTATTCAAGCGTAATAGTGCGTAGCAGGGACACCGTGTCCCTGTAATAAGCGGATTGGAATCCACAGCCGATGACTACCCATCGTGACCTTCTGCGGAGACCGCGACACGGTGTCGCGGCTGCGGGAAATGAATGCTATGCTCCTCAATCCATGAACCCCCGTACCATCATTTTCGCTGGCGGCGGCAGCCTGGGCCATCTGACGCCGGGCATCGCGGTGAGCCAAGCTTTGGTATCTCTCGATGCGAATATCCAACCACTCTTTGTTTGCGCCCCGCGCGAAGAAGAACGTTCGATGCTCCGCGAGAAACATTTGTCGTTTCGGACCATCC
>CAYWEU010000119.1:0-2000 GCA_964457395.1 uncultured Candidatus Peribacteria bacterium | reverse complement strand
CTCGAGCGCCGAGAGCGCCGCGAATGTCTTTCCGGAAATGAACTCCAACATGGCGCCGCCGCCCATGCTGACAAAAGTGTACGCCGACAACGGATAGTTGTACTTTCGGTGGAAATCGATGGTGTCGCCTCCGCCGATGATACTGACGGCACCTTTCTTCGTCGCGGCGGCTATTGCCTCGGCGATGCGTTTACTGGAGTGCGAGAACCGGTTGTACTCGTACACACCCATGGGGCCGTTCCAGACAATCATTTTGGATGCCGCGATGGCGTCGCAGTAGCGTTTGACGGTGATTTTCCCTATATCGAAGATGCACATGTCACCCTCGACATCTTCGACGGGTATGTCGAGCTTGAGAGCCGTTTCGGACAGTTCGCTCGCGACAACGACATCGCGCGGTATGTGGATTTTCGCACGACCCTGTAACTCGCTCTCCAACATGAACTCTTGCGCTTGCTCGACGCCTTCCTCGTCGTGCTTCGACTCGCCGACCGAGAACCCTCGTGCAGCGATGAACGTGTTGGCGATGCAGCCTCCCAGAAGAATATGATCGCCTTTCTTCAAAAACCGTTGGATGACCGGAACTTTCGTTTCCATTTTCGACCCTGCGACAAGAAGGGTCAGCGGTCTGGCAGGCTTTTGCACGATTCGACTCAAGTGCTTGACCTCTTGCTCGAGTGTCAGGCCCATGTACGCCGGCAGCAACTTGGGCACACCGACCATGCTGGCATGGTCGCGATGGCAATTGGTGAACGCATCGTTGACGTAGATATCGGCAAGCGAGGCCAACTGTTTGGCGAACGCAGGATCATTTTTTTTCTCACCTGCGTGAAACCGCAAATTTTCCAGTAAGACGACTTCGCCAGGCTTCGCTGCATCGACGACGCTCTTGGCCCGCGGACCTATGCAGTCCGGCGCGAAGTGCACTGGCGTCTTCAGGAGCTTTTTCAAGACCGCAACCAGTGGCTTCTGCGAAAACTTTGGGTCTGGCGCGTCCTTGGGTCGACCTTGGTGCGCCATGATGATGAGCACGGCTTTCTTGCTCAGAATATGCTTCATGGTCTTCGCGAGTGATTCAATTCGAGTGTTATCAATCACTTTGCCGCTTTCGATGGGTACGTCGAAACCGGCCCGCAGCAGTACGCATTTGCCTTGCAGCTTGGCTTGGTCGAGCGTTCTGTAGTTCGGCATGACACTATTGTCTCGCGCGATACCGTGACTGTCAAATCAGCGGAGAAAAAGTTCTAGACATTGGCGCGATGGTTGCTTGTCAATCATAGCTCCGACACAATAGCCATGCAATACACCGCCTCTATTCACGACAGTGTCAACTGCATTCGCTCTTACTGCTGTTTCATCCAGTCGATCCATGAGCGTCAATGAGTCCCCTTCCAACCCCTTCCCTATCACGTATCCTCTGCGGTCCAAAAGATACATCTCACTCAGACGCAGTTGAAGATCTGAGAGGATACGACAAGGATAGAAATCAAAGAATGCATCTCTCCCCTCCCCTGTCAGCGCATCGTTCCATGCTTTGCGCAGGCCAAAAGGGCACGAAGGGCCGAGGTAACCCAAGATGGTGGTGAGCATGGAAGCACTATAGAGAGGATTTCGAGGAAATCGAAGAAATCGAGGATTCAAGAAATCAAAAACCGCCACGTGCGTTCTCGAAAAGAGGAGCGGGGAAGTTAGAGTGCAGCAGCGAGTTTTTTCAGTGTTGGAATTGTAAGTCCTTCAACAAGCACGATAGCATTGGGTTCACTTTTGAAGGTTAGGTCATGCTCTTTCAATGTTTTCTCAACTTTCTCCAAATTACCTCTATCGAGAACAATCAGATGCAGAGAAAACTTCTCAGGCGTCGGGCCCATGCGAGCTTCCATCGAACATAAATGTCCCACGCGTTCGTTATACGATTTTTCGATTGCCAGAATCGCAGGCTCTGGGAAAGATAATGCAGAAGTAAGTGCAGATATTTGTTCAGGTTTTACATTTCGAATAAT
>CAYWEU010000118.1:0-3496 GCA_964457395.1 uncultured Candidatus Peribacteria bacterium | reverse complement strand
CTGCTGGAAAGTTTTCTCGAAAGATGGACGTAGCCATCGTGGATGCGGGGAAAGGATTAGAAGTCCTTATCCTAAGCCCACGATCATGGACACTTCTCCCGCTACGCTGGGGAGAAGGGGAATGTTTTTGTTTTGTTTTCTTTGATTCGAGCATTTTTCCTGCTTTGCATTCTCCTATAACAAAGCTCCCCTCTCCCTCTCGGGGAGAGGGGTCGGGGGGTGAGGCGGAGGCTCCTAGCCTAATGACACCCTCGCGTACGCCGTGATCTTCGCCTTCCCCAGCATTTTCTCGACTGTGATGTTCTGGTCCTTCACAAACGGCTGCGAGACAAGTGCGTTCTCTTCGCGAAATTTTCGCTCTTTGCCGAGCATGATTTTCTCCAGTATCTCCGGCGGCTTCTTGTCTTTGGCCATCTGATCCTTCCAGATTTCGCGTTCTTTGGTCACCAGCTCTGCCGATACATCGCTTGGCTGCACGTACGATGGGTTCATCGCTGCGGCATGCATCGCCGCGTCCACCGCTTGTTGCATCTGGCCGTCTGACAAGCCAACCAGCACACCGATTTTTCGGTTGCTATGGACGTACGTGCCCACGGTGTCGGCTTCGATGACATGCACATCGCCGAGCGAAATATTCTCGCCGAGTTCCAACACCGCTGCAGGAACACGTTCTTTTGCGAGTGCCTCAAGCCCTGGCTTCTGCTTTTCCAGGAGCGTCTTGGCTAGTTCATTGCCGAGCTTCAAAAATGAGTCGGAGCGGCCGACGAAATCGGTCTCGCACTTTACCACGACCATCGCGGCTTTCTTGTCCGTCGCAGCGACGAAGATGCCGCCTTCGCTCTGAGTGCGATCGGATTTCTTGATGGCTTGCGCTTTACCTTTCTTGCGGAGGATTTCTATGGCGAGTTCCTCGTTGCCTTTGGCTTCCTCAAGCGCGATTTTGGCATCCATGATGCCTGCACCCGTTCGGGCGCGGAGTTTTGCGACGTCTGCTGCTGCAACTGACATGATGAGGTGGAGTGAAGAAGTACGGTATCGACACGACTATATTACTCGTTTTTTTCCGAGACGTCCGCAGAAGGTTTATCTTTTGTCAGTTCGGTCTGGATCGTCTGCAGGATGATCTGGATGGACTTCACGGCGTCGTCGTTGGCGGGAATAAAGACTTTGAACGCATCGGGGTCCGCATTCGAGTCGCAGATGCCGAACACCGGCACACCGATCTTCTTGGCTTCGCGGACGGCGACTCTGTCCCGCACGGCGTCGACGATGAAGACTGCATCCGGAATGCCCTTCATGCCCGACACTCCCGACAGCGCCAAGTCGAGCTTGGCCAGTTCTTTGCGCAGGGCAGTCTGTTCTTTCTTGGTGTACTTCTCGACCTCGCCGGTTTTAAACGACTGTTGCAAATCCAAGTAGTAACGGATGCGGTGCTTGAGTGTGGACCAGTTGGTCAGCAGGCCCGGCACCCACTTCTTGGTGACGACCGGCTGCCCCGTCGCCTTGCTGATCTGCTCGATGGCGCCGATACTCTGCAATTTCGTCGAAACGAACAAGATCGTCTTGCCGGACTTCTGCAACGCGCGCATTTCTTCGCAGGTTTTCTCCAGTGCTTTGCGCGTCTTTGTCAGGTCGAAGATATGGATGCCCTTGCGGACGCCGAAAAGAAACGACTTCATCTTGGGGTTCCACTTTTCTTTGCGGTGGCCGAAGTGGCACGCGGCATCGAGCAGTTCTTTCTCGGTAGGAATAGGCATAGAACACAGGGTAAGAATAAGTACTATTTTCGTTGATTGTCCTTGGGCCAGACTTTCGATGTCTTTTCGCCAGTGCGGAGGATATCCGGGAGAGTAGAGTCACCCCTCGACAGGCTCGGGGTGACCGCGTCTCGCGGTCAGGACCGCTGCGATCGATCGGAAGTGGATTGTCTGACGGGTGCCAGACGCATTCTTTATACATGTGGCAGCCGAAAGTCGCAAATGGTCGTATATTGACAAAACATAAATTAATTTTACAATATCAATAATACGTTTCTTAGACCGAGGGATTTTACTGCACCAACGTTTCGAGCAACTTTCCAACTGGTACCCGCTCCTGCTTCAGCGTATCCCTGTCCCGTATCGTCACCGTGTCTTTCGCGCCTTGTTTGTCGTCTTCGCCCAGCGTGCCAAAGTCGACGGTGATGCACTGGGGCGTGCCGATCTCGTCTTGCCTGCGGTACCGCTTGCCGATGGAACCGGTGACGTCGAAGTCCAGGCGCAGCCGTGTTTTGTCACTGATCAGGTTGTAGATCTCCTGCGCTTTTGCGACCAGGTGCTCTTTCTTACTCAGCGGCAGCACGGCAACTTGCACGGGCGCGATGCGCGGGTGCAAACGCAGCACGGTGCGCACATCGTCACCTTCCAGTTGTTCTTCGTCGTATGCTTCGAGCAAGATCATGAGCGTTAGACGACTCAAGCCGAATGTCGGCTCTATGACATGCGGGACGAATTTGTCAGCCGGATTGTCGGGGTCGGTGTACTGCAAATCTTCACCCGACTTTTCCATGTGATTTTTGAGATCAAAGTCAGTGCGGTACGCAAGCCCGAACATTTCTTTCCAGCCAAACGGTGTCAGGTACTCGATGTCCACAGTTTTCTTGGAGTAATGCGACAGCTCGTCTTTCGTGTGCTCCCGCACGCGGATTCGCTCTGTACTAAAGCCAAGCTCCTTCACCCACTTTTGCTCTTCTGCAAGCCAATACGCAAACATCTCTTCCCACTGATTCTCGCGGATGAAGTACTCGAATTCCATCAAATCGAACTCCAGTGTGCGGAACGTAAAGTTGCCTGGCGTGATCTCGTTACGAAACACTTTGCCCACCGATGCGATGCCAAACGGGATGCGCTTACGCATGGTGTTGAGAATAGTCTTGAAGTTCACGAACATCGCTTGCGCGATCTCGCCCCGGAGATACACGTCGTCTGTGTGATCGCTATGTTCGATCACACCCAGCTGTGTCCGAAAGAGCAAGTTAAACCTTCGTGCATCGGTGAACGTGCCGGTCTTGCCGCAGGTGGGACAGGGGATTTTTTTCTCTGCAATGATCGCCGTCAGCTCGGCGGGGGATTTGCCGTCAGCTTTGATGTCCGGAAATTTTTCCTCGATGAGGTGGTCCGCACGCAGCCGTGCCTTGCAGTTTTTGCAGTCGACCATCGCATCGTTGAAGTTCGCCACGTGGCCGCTGGCTTCCCACACCTTGGGGTTCATGATGGTCGCCGCATCGATGCCCACCATGTCCTGGCGCTTGTGGACGAACCTCTCCCACCACCAATCGCGAATGGCATTCTTTAGCTCTGTTCCCAGTGGGCCGTAGTCCCACGAGTTCGCCAAACCCCCGTAGATCTCTGACCCGGGGAAGATGAACCCTCTGCGCGTGCAGAGCGAGACGAGTTGTTCGAGGGAGGTGGCTGGCACAAAACGAGTGGAATGTGCCGCGAGCGTAGCAGAAAGAAGG
>CAYWEU010000117.1:0-3748 GCA_964457395.1 uncultured Candidatus Peribacteria bacterium | reverse complement strand
AAAATAGTGTTTCCGAATTTTTTTTCTTCTGCATCAAAAGATCGTTGAATAAATGTCTATGGAAATGAATAAAATTAGGGATAAAATTCGGATTAGTCCGAGCAAAAACTATCAGCTCGGGACCAGCTGAATGGATTTGTTGAAAACATTCTATATCCTTACTTCCGTTGCCACTGACTTCGTCAAAAACTGTAGCTTTAGGATCCTCCTCTTGATCTTGTTCTACCTTTTTTCCGAGCGACTTCTGTTGCTTGGAATCGCCACCACGCAACAATAGGGCAGTAGCAACTCCCCCGCTAATCACTGCAGCTATTGATATCTGAAAAGCAGCTCTACGAGAAATAATTAGAGAACTCTTTTTCGAAACATCTTTATGCCTCTCAGAATGTTCAGGCGCAGATTTTGGGCCGTGCTTTTTCTTCTTTGACATAAGAGAATTTAAACATAATCCTTACTACTTATCAAGTATTTTGAAAACGAATAACAGCTACACCAAGGAAGCTTTACTTCCCGATAGCGATCCCCCATCAATAGAAGTAGAATCCATCCATGCCCCGCCCAATGCTCATCGTCAAGAACTGCCCGCACGAAGGCCCAGGGCTGTTCGAAGACGTGCTGAAGAAAGAGAAGGTGCCCTACGAGATCATCGACCTGGATGCCGGTGACTGCTGGCCCGAGCTTAAAGAATACGGTGCACTCATGGTGATGGGCGGACCGGACAGCGCCAATGACAACACCGAAAAGATGATCGAAGAAATCCAGCGTCTGCAAAAAGCCATAAAACTGGGCATCCCCTGCCTGGGCGTAAGTCTGGGACTGCAAGCGCTGGTCAAAGCCGCCGGAGGGAGCGTACGAAAAAACGCAATCAAAGAAATCGGCTGCAAGGACCGCGAGCGCAACAGCTTCTCGGTAACGCTTACAGCGGAAGGCAAGAACGATCCGCTGTTCGCCGGATGCAAAACAGAACTGCCTATTTTTCATCTCCATGGCGAGACCGTGGACATAACGCCCGAGATGACGCTGCTTGCTACGGGCAAATGGTGCACGAACCAAGTCGTGCGCATCGCACCCAAGATCTACGGCATCCAGGGCCACTGGGACGTGACAAAAGAATCGTTGAGAGAATGGATGCACAAAGACGCGGACTTGGCGTCCATGCCTGCGCAGCGACTGCTTGCGGACTGGAACGAATTGCAGATCCTCTACTTCGACACGGGCCGTACAATCGTTCGCAATTTCCTCTCCATCGCAGGCTTGCTCGCGTAATACACCTATGAAGCACTACTCCACCTTCATCTTCGAGTCGTACGACCTCAACAAAAATACCGGCCGGGTGTCGCTACGCTACAGCCTGGACGGCGAGCTGGAGTTTACCGAGACACTGACCTTGCCGATCGAAGACGTACGACTGGACAACGTCGACCCAGACGAGTTGGAGCAAGCGCTGTTCGCGCTGCACCTCATCGGAGGCATCAGCTACTACAAAACATGCTTGCCGAAGACTATAAAAATAAAGTCCGGAACACTCAAGAAGCAACAAGCGCTGTTCTGGAACTCGGTGTACGAAAACGGTCTCGGGGAATTCTTCTATCGAAACAACATCAACTTCCGCAATCTTGTCTCTTTTCCGTTCGAGCAAGTCCAGGATAAGCGAGAGATGGCGATGCGACGCTCGGACGAGCGAACGAGGAGCGGACGCGTGCTGGTGCCTATCGGAGGCGGGAAAGATTCGATTGTGAGTCTTGAATTGCTGCGAAAGATCGGCGAGAACCTCACGCTTTTTCGTATGGGCGAACATCCGATCATCGACGATATCGCGCACATTGCAGGTCTCCCGCTGCTGACGATCAAGCGCCAGCTGTCACCTGCTCTTTTTGAGCTGAATGCGAAGGGCGCACTCAACGGGCATGTGCCGATCACGGCGTATCTGTCGTTTGCCAGCGTGCTCGTCGCCCTGCTGTCGGGCTTCGATGCCATCGCAATGAGCAACGAAGGCAGCGCCAACGAAGGCAACGTCGTCCACCACGGACGCGAGATCAACCACCAGTGGAGCAAGAGCGCGGTTTTCGAGCGGATGATGCGCGACTACGTCGAAAAATTCATCTCGCCGCACATCGAGTACTTCAGCATGCTTCGGCCACTGAGTGAGTTGCATGTCACAAAAATCTTCTCGAACCACCCGGAGTACTTCGAGTCGTTCACCAGCTGTAATGCCAACTGGAAAATCACGCAAGAAAAACCGAATGACAGCGCTTCTGCGTGGTGTGGGCACTGTCCAAAATGCGCGTTCGTGTACTGCATGCTCTCAGCCTTTCTACAGAAAGAGCAGTTGATAAAGATATTCGGCAAAGATCTGTTCGCCGAAGAATCGTTGCTGTCACTCTATCGCCAGCTGCTTGGCCTCGACGCTCACAAGCCATTTGAGTGCGTTGGAACAGCCGACGAAACCAAAGCTGCGTTCTTGCTGGCTCGCAAGCGAGGAGAGGCAACCGGAACACCTGCGATGGCCATGTTCGAAGCGCAGTCATTGCCAAACATCAAAGACTCCCAAGCATTGATCGAAAGAAGTCTTGCAATTGGCAACGAGCATTTCATTCCTGAGCGATTTGCGTCGTTATTACCCTCATTATTACCCAAAGAATAATGCGCATCGACGAACTCAACGGCAAGAACATCTGCATTCTCGGCTTCGGGCGCGAGGGCCAGGGCATGCTCAGGGCAATCGAACAACACGTGCCAACAGCAAAAGTCACTCTTGCAGATCAAAATACCATCTCGCTGACTACTCATGATGATTGCCAACTGATTACTGGCCCCGACTACCTCAAACACATCGACGCCAAAGTCTTCGACCTCATCATCAAGTCTCCCGGCATTCCGCCGCAGCCGCTGTTCGAACAATGGGGAGACACGCTGACGTCATCGACACAGATTTTTCTGGACACAGTCAAAGCGAAAGGCGCACTGGTCATCGGCATCACCGGATCCAAGGGCAAGAGCACCACAACAACGCTCCTCTACCAGATATTGAAGGCTGCCGGGAACAACGCGATCCTCGCCGGCAACATCGGCATCGCGGCGATCGACTTCATCGATCAGGCCGCAAAGGACACGGTTTTTGTGCTGGAAATGAGCAGCTATCAGCTGTCCGGCCTGACGACAAGCCCGCAGATCGCCGTCATCACGTCGTTCTTCCCAGAGCATCTCGATTATCACGGCTCGCTCGAAGCGTATTATGACGCCAAAAAACGCCTGGCGCATTTTCAAGCAGTGGATGACGTTATTTTCTACAACGAAGCATTCGCAGAGACCAAAGCCATCGCCGAGGAGAGTCCTGGCAAGAACGTCGCTTTCTCCAGCAAGACGTCGCCGGTGACGCTCAAAGAGATCAAGCTGCTGGGGGAGCACAACCTGAGCAACATCGCCGGAGCGTACGCTGTCGCGAAGCACTTGGGCGTGAGCGATGAAGTCTCGTTGCCCGTCATCCGAGAATTCGAAGGCTTACCGCATAGACTGCAATCGCTGGGTACGCACGACGGCATCGAGTGGATCGATGACTCTATTTCGACCACGCCACAGTCAGCAATCGCAGGGCTTCGGGCACTGAGCAAACGCGTGAACTCGGTGATTTTCGGCGGCCAGGACAGAGGGTATGACTTCTCGGTGCTCATCAACGAGCTAAAGCTATGGCCGAACGTGCAACACATTATTTTGTTACCCGACACCGGCAAAACGATCGGCAGACTGG
>CAYWEU010000116.1:0-3503 GCA_964457395.1 uncultured Candidatus Peribacteria bacterium | reverse complement strand
ACTTTTGAATGATGGGGAATGTTTTGTCTCCAAGTTTTGTAATCAATCCATCGGCAATGGTATTCACTGTCAAATTCGGCTGAACCGAACCTGCTTGCAAAGAGCGATAGGCATCGTCTGCAGCGGCAGGCTCCCCGGCGATGACCTTGGTTTGTGGTGAGAAATAGTGCGCTGCTAACAGCGTGCCGCTCAGCAGGCCGCCTCCGCCAACGGGAGCTATTATGGCGTCCAGATCAGGAATATCTTCCAGGAGTTCTTTTGCCGCCGTCGCTTGGCCTGCGATGATTCTGTAGTCATTGAATGGATGTATGACCACGGCTCCTGATTTTCTCTGTATTTCCTGGACCATGTGTTCGCGCGGCCCATCGCCCGGCTCGCATTCGACGATGTTTCCTCCGAATTCGAGGACATTGCGTTTCTTCGTCGGGTTGGCATTCTTCGGCATCACGACTGTTGCGTTGATACCCATTCTTTTTGCTACGAGTGCGAATGCCTGGGCATGATTCCCCGATGATTGTGTCAGTACGCCACGCTGGCATTCTTCGACAGAAAGTGAGAGTAGGGCATTCATGACACCGCGAATCTTGAACGACCCGACATCTGGCATCAGACATTCCATCTTGCAATGCACGCCAGCACGGGCCTCGCGATCGAGCGCCTCGGAACGAAAGACGGGTGTACGAGGAATGTGCTTGGCAATGCGCACATGTGCATCAATGATGTCTTGCTTTGTGGGAATGTGATTCATAGGTGGCGGGGGGAAGAAAGCATGGACATTCAACTGCATGTCTGGCTATATTCCAACCTGGCGGTCAGTTTCGCCAGACTGCGCCCCGCTACACCGGATCTTTGGTTCGCTAGCCACTTTTCTCTGAACATATGCATAGTCACCTCCAATCACTGCTGGAAGATATCGGTTTGAATCACCACGAAAGCACGGTGTATCTTCAGATCTTGCAAGGAGGAGAACAGCCGGCATCTGTGGTAGCCAGGCAGACGAATCTCCCGCGCAGTACGGTGCGCGGTGTGCTCGATAAGCTCTGCGAACGAGGAATCGTACGAAAGCTCTACAAGCGTAACACGCAGTATTACCGGTGCGAGGATCCTACTTCTCTCATCGGTCATCTGCACAGCCGTATTGCCGAAGATCGACAACATATCGAACGTGTTGAAGAAACATTGCCTCAGCTCAACGCTCTCTTTCGCAAAGACAACGTGATTCCTAAGGTGAAATACTTCGAAGGGTCGAAAGGTGTCATCGAAGCCTTTAACCACAGTCTTTTTGTCGAAGACATCGACGAAATCCTGTTCTTCACGTCGTATTCGTTCATCCGTAACTCCGTCATTCTCAACAACGACGATAATTTTTACATCCCCTTGCGCATTAAAAAAGGCATACGCATGCGTGTGCTCGTGGGCAAGCGCAAGGATCTCGATCCTCGGAAGAAATATAACGATCCGACGGAGCTGCGGGAGCGTCGGTACATTCCTGAGCGGTTTACACTGCCCGGCAACATTCACGTTTACGGGAATTTCGTCGTGTATTTTTCGGCAGGGGATACAGAGTACATGGCAGTACTCGTCGAAAGTGCGATGATGGCGGAGACCATGAGGGCGTTGTTTGAATTTATGTGGGAGAAGTGCGAGTGAAGTGTATTTCTTTCATGGACACAAACTCCTAGAATACCCGTAGCTATTTCTATGCCACAAGACAAGTTTATTCCGGCGATGCGATTTCATTTTCTGTCTCCATTTTACGAGATTCTTGTTTGGCCGTTCATGAGAAACATGTGGAAGCGAGTTTCAGAAGCAGTATCCGAAAGAACATCGCAGAATGGCTTTGTTGTGGATGTTGGATGTGGTCCAGGGAATGTTTTGCGGCGGATTAGACAGCTACGGCCTGATGCTTATCTCACGGGCATCGACATTGATCCTGCAATTATTCGTATCGCAGAAAAACGATCTCGAATGCAGAATATTGCTTACCATGTAGCATCCATCGACGATACACATCTACCCAATACGAGTGCCGACGTCGTACTGAGCACCTTAATGTTCCATCACCTGAGCACAGAAACAAAAATAGCGGCGTTCCAAGAAGCGCGGCGGATTCTTAAACCATCTGGAGTTTTTCTTCTTTGCGATTTCTCTCTCCCAACCAATGAACATTGGTGGCTGAACGTACGCTGGTGGAAGCACTTTGAGCCAGAGATCGAGCCGCAGCTGCAAGGACAGTTGATCGAACTCGGAAAACAAGCACATGCCCATAGAGAAACACTATTCAGTGTCTACGGATGCATATCCCTCCATGCGTTCACTTTCATGGATACAAGCCCCTAAAACACTCATCAAAGTTGAAATAATGTTCAGTAAGGAACTCCAGAGAATCATCTGCCTCTTTTGGTTGCCCTTTTCATTTTTTCAGCTTTCTTCACAGTCGCTGCCTGCATCTTATTCGCTCGGTCGATCACCTTCATCATGGTGTCGTAACGTTCTGAAGCCGGTGCAGTGAGAAGTTTGATGAGATTCATACGTTATCTTGGAAGTATTTTCCGTAACTGCCGCTCAGTATACATTCGAGCGTCGATGTTGGCGTATGGGAAATTTGCTATACTCCGCACATGCGCCTTCGTACGTGGATCATCGGTGTCTCTGTCCTTCTGGTACTGAGTGCCTGCGGAAGATCCCCACAGTCCCCGAAGATCAACTTCATCGGTATCGGCACGGGAACACTGACGACCGACGTCGATACGGTGCATTTCCAGCAAACGTTTACTCCGAAGCAGCAGCAACTGGTCGCTGTCGTATCGTTTGCCTCCATACAATCGGGGACCACGGTGCAGGCGACATGGTTTAGCCCAGACGAGCGCGTGCCGCCGCTTGGGCGGACAAGTATCGTCACGCAATCCGGCGCGAAAGTTGCACGTTTTAGTTTTGCTTCAAAGGATCCTTGGAAGGCAGCGCCCTACAGGTTGCGCATCGATGCGATGATCGGCGAGGAAAATGCTCAGAAGACGGCCAGTGGGTCGCTGCCTTTCTTCATCGGCATGAAATCGACGCAGATCCGCGACTACCTCCAGGCGTACGATGCGTGGAACAAAGCACAGGCGGAAAAAATGAAAGTCTTCACGGCACAACAGACTGCGGAGCAGGCGCTCACGAACAAAGCCAAGAGAGAGCTCCAAGCCAAGAACGCAGAGATCGTCTTGCGCTCAGACTTGAGAGTCAAAGGACAGATGGACTACTTCATCGTTGGGTCTGACAGCGACGAGAGAATCCTCTCGAACACAAGTCCCGGAACACTCCTGACAGGTGCTTACGAGAAATTTGTCGTGATGGACAGTAGCGGCAGCGTGTTGCTGTCGGCTGGTGGAACAGTCAAGGGCAAGCGTGTCATCAGGAGCGGGGAGCAGACACTCACGGATCAGCTCCCGAAAAAAGGCGATCTGGATGTTGCTGTACTGTCCTCACGAATGATCGTGGTGACATGGATGGATACCAAG
>CAYWEU010000115.1:0-11047 GCA_964457395.1 uncultured Candidatus Peribacteria bacterium | reverse complement strand
GAAGATATTATTGAAAATACCGGAGGAAAATTATTGCTCATCGCGAGCGGCTATCTGCTGATTCTTTACGCGATTTACACCATGCGGTTCACGTATGCATGGTACGCCAGCAAGAAGCTCGTGGCAGTAAAGGTCATCTTGCCGCGCAGTGACAGCAAAGGCGACCAAGAGAAGCGCACCGAGAAAGATTTCAAGGAGAAAATCGCGGTCATGGAGCAGTTATTTCGAGCGTTGTACGAAGTCAAAGAGCTGACGTTCTGGCAGACGATTCACTTCATGATCTTCCGGTTCATCACCATCAGCTTCGAGCTCTACGCCGAGAGCGGGCAGATCATGTTCTATGTGCTGATGCCGAGGCAGCTGATGTCGATTGTCGAGAAGCAGATCACGTCGTTCTACCCGCAGGCCGAAGTCTCGCCGGAGAAGCCGCCGCAGATTTGGCCGAAGGGATACAAGCTGGTGGGGTACAACATGATAGCCAAGAAAAGCTTTATGTTCCCGTTTCGGTTTTACGACAGCATGCAAGATGATCCGCTCAATGACATCGCCAACGTCATGTCCAAGCTGGAGCAAGGCGAGACTGCGACCATTCAGGTCATTGTCACTCCGGTTTTTACCGAACGTTGGGCGAAGAAAGTCAAAGCCTTCGCGAGCCAGAAATTCAAAGGCAAGAAAGACCGAGTCTTCGACAAAGTTCCAGGATTGCGCTTTGTCAGCGTGTTCCTCGCAATGCTGACGTCCGCCGACGCTGCGAAGAACTTTGCTCCGGGAGCTACCAGCGGCGACTCGTTCGTGCGCATGATCCAGCCCGAGGAAGAGCTCTACAAACGCATGGGCGAGAAGGCTGGTATGAGCGGGTTCCACACGACCGTGCGCATCATGGCCGCGGCCAAGACATGGGCCAGAGCCGTGGACATCACCAACAACATGCAAGTGGCGTTCAACGTGTTCAAAGATTTGTACGGAAACTACTACAAGAACAGGCGCATGTTCGTCGATTTCTTCCCGCTGCAGATCAACCAGTACTTCATCTATCCGTTGTGGAAACATCGCATCAACGGGTACATGCACAAGCGCAACCTGATGGTCGAAAAAGAACTCGCATCGTTGTACCACTTTCCGGACAGCCGCTACAACACCATCCCCAACATCGACTGGATCAAGTACAAGATTTTGCCGCCGCCGCCCAACACACCAGCCTCCGGCATCATCTTGGGCATCAATCGTTTCCGCGGCGTGGACACGACAGTGCGTTTTTTGGACGAAGACCGAACGCGCCACCAGTACATCATCGGTAAGTCCGGTTCGGGTAAATCCGCGCTGCTCAACTGGCAAGCGCGTCAAGATATCGCCAACGGAGCTGGGCTCTGCGTCGTCGACCCTCACGGGGACCTCATCGAAGACGCGCTGGCCCATACGGTGAAGGAGCGCGCCAAAGATGTCATCGTGTTCGACCCTTCCGACATCGAGCGGCCCATGGGCCTTAACTTGCTGGAGGCGAAAACTCCGGAAGAGAAAGACCGCGCGTCGCTCGACGCCATGGAAATCTTTATCAAACTTTTCGGTAACGAGATCTTCGGCCCGCGCATCCAGCACTACTTCCGCAACGGTTGTCTGACGCTCATGGATGACGAGGAAGAAGGGGCCACACTCATCGACGTGCCGCGCCTGTTCGTCGACGACGAGTTCCAGCGCTATAAAGTCAGCAAGTGCAAGAATGCCGTCGTGCGCAGTTTCTGGAGCAATGAAATAGCCAAGACCGGCGCTCGAGAAAAAGAAGAAATGATCCCGTACTTCTCGGCAAAGTTCGGGCCGTTCGTGACGAACACGACGATGCGCAACATCATCGGGCAGCCCAAGAGCGCGTTTAACATTCGCGAGATCATGGACAGCGGCAAAATCCTGCTCGTCAACCTCAGCAAGGGCAAGATCGGCGACATCAACGCGCAGCTGCTCGGGCTCATTTTCGTCAACAAGGTCAACATGGCCGCGCTCGCCAGGGCCGATGTGCCACAGCGCGATCGCCGCAGGTTCTACTTGTACGTCGACGAATTCCAGAACTTCATCACCGACGCCTTCGCGACCATCCTCTCCGAAGCGCGCAAGTACGAACTGGGCCTTATCATGGCGCACCAGTACATCGGGCAACTAGTCGGCAAGACCGAGGCGTACGGCCAATCGAGCACAAAAATGCGCGATGCCGTGTTCGGTAACGTGGGTACGATTTTGAGCTTCAAGATCGGTGCCGAAGATGCCGAATACATGGCCAAAGAAATGGCGCCGGTCCTCGGTGAGCAGGACGTTATCAATATCCCCAACTTTAACTGCTACGTAAAACTGAATATCAACAATACATCGTCCCGACCGTTCAGCATGGCGACGATTTACGACGAGTCGCAACGCAACGAGAAGCTCGGCGGACTCATCAAAGAATACAGCCGCATGAAGTACGGCCGGAAGAAATCATTCGTGGACCAAGAGATCGAAGATCGCATCGGCATCAACAAATGAACGAACTCATTCCCCTTGGTACTGGCCAGATCGCACTGCTCGTCGCGCTTGGCGCGTTGCTCATGCCGCCGCTGATAACAATGTGATTGTGTTGTAGGATGGATACATGAAGAAGAAAGAACGCTACTCGTTGTTCGTCGAGACCATGTGGGATTGGTACGCTTGCCATAAGCGTACATTGCCCTGGAGAGACTTGGAGATCGCCGATCCTGACCAGCGTGCGTATCTTGTCTGGGTTTCGGAGATTATGCTGCAGCAGACGCAGGTCTCACGAGTCATCACGTCGTACAAAAACTTTATTCAGACTTTTCCTAATATACAAGAGCTTTCTAAGGCTTCGAATCGTGAAGTTCTTATGACCTGGAGAGGGATGGGATACAACAGTCGTGCGCTACGACTACGGGACGGCGCCACGCTGATCGTCGAGAAATTCAACGGCAAATTTCCAAGCGAGATGGATGAGCTTCGGTCGATACCCGGCATCGGCCACTATACCGCCGCTGCGATTCGCAACTTTGCATTCGGCATTCCGACTCCGTGTATCGACACAAACATCCGGCGTATTCTGCACCGAACGTTTGTCGGGCCGGAACAAGCGAATGGCAGTTGGAAGAAAGATGATCGATTTCTGCTCAAGATTGCGGAAAAAGTATTGATCGCTGCTCTTGGGCTGCATTCCAAAAAAGCCGTGCCGAAGGCAGGCTCTGCCTGCCTGGAGGCACACCAAATAGGGAAAGGATGGTCCGCGGAAGGAAAACCGCTAGGTTTGCCTTCCGCGAGTGATTGGCATGCCGCTCTCATGGACTTCGGTTCTCTCGTTTGCACTCAGCGCAACCCGAAGTGGGACATTTGTCCGCTGGCCAAAGCGGGGATTTCCAAATCGGCATTCAAAACTCCGATTCCGATCAAAAAAACCAAGAAAGAACCGGGCCGCTTGGTCGGCACCAAGTTTATACCGAATCGAATCTTTCGCGGTAAAATTATCGACGCTCTGCGCGATCATGAGAACGGTCTATCAATCGATCAGCTGGGTCCCTTGATTGCGATGGATTGGAATGAGCGTGAGCATCGAGAGTGGCTAAAGGCGTTGATCGAGAACCTCAAGCGTGATCATTTGATTGCAAACAGAAGCCAAAAGATCGTGCTCAGCCAGTAAGTGCTTGCGTTCTGTTTCTAGAAAGGAATAGTCTGAATCACTATGTCCACTATCTCCACCCCTCCAAAGCGTGTATTCGGAGTTTCTGATTTTTTCGCTGAACATATCCAGAAAGGCCTCGATGCAGGAGCAACGGAAGTACATACACCTGCTATCAATACACAAGCAAATCTTGCTGCGCTCCGCCAAGCATTTGAAAAAGTTCTAAAAGAGTGGGCTCAAAACCGAGACATCACCGAGAAAATGCTCGTGAAAATACCTGTTCCGCAGCAGGGCGAAACGCTGCATGTGAAATTCCCCACAGGGTCGAGCGCAGAGCATAAGCCCCTCAAGGAGAAAGAGTAATCTCGTTTGGCGAGAACACTTGCCTCTGATACCATTCGTTCATGGTCTCCTTCTCCGATCTCAAAAACACGTACAAGATGCAGAAGCAAGCGAAGCAGATTCGCAGAGATTTGAAGAATATTCATGTCGAGGCCGAGGCCTCGGGTGTCAAAGTCGTCGTTTCCGCCGACATGGAAATCGTGAGCATCGTCATAGCGCAGGGAGTAGCAGTCGAGCGAATTCCTGAGCTGCTGAAGGACGCGCTCAACCGAGCGCTCAAGAAAGCACAGGTCGTCTCCTCCGAACGCATGCAGGGAGTCATGGGACAGTTGGGAATTTCGCCTCAGTAATGCGGAAACTTTTACTTATCATCATCGTCGTTGCTGGAGTGCTTTTTTCGCTGTGGCTTCTGTATGGCCTTTTCCCTGCGAATCTTGCGGACAATACTCGTGTGACCGTCGCAGTCCAGCCGGGCATGTCGGTCAGCGCAATTGTCGAGGTATTGCACGACAAACATCTCATCCGCTCGCCGTTGGCGTTTACACTCTATGTTCGCTACAAAGGATTCGCGTCGTCGCTCAAAGCAGGCGCATTCACGTTTAGTCGATCGCAATCTGTACCCGGCATCGTCAGCGCGTTGGTCGAAGGAAAGTCGGAAGAAGTGGTCATTACTATTCCAGAAGGCTTGACAGTCGCAGATATCGACGAGCTTCTGGCTTCCAAAGGTCTTGGAAAACAGGGAGATTTGCTCGATTGCGCTTTTTCTTGCGACTTCACGGAGTACACATTCTTGCCCGATTGGATCACACCCAGAGGCACACCCCGAGAGCATGCAAAGCGCGAAGACGGTTACGGGTCTGGACTGGAAGGATATCTGTTTCCTGACACGTATTACGTTTCGACGGCAGGGTACCAGTCCAAGCAATTCCTTGAGCGTATGCTGACGAATTTTGAGTCAAAGATTGTAGATGTCTATGGACCCGAAATACAAAAAAGTGACAGATCAATGGCCGACATTTTGGCGATGGCATCGCTGGTTCAGGAAGAATCGCGAGGCGACGAAGACGAGCGTATGACTGTTTCCGGTATTTTATGGAAGCGCTTGGACGGCAAAATCGCACTCGGTGTCGATGCGACGGTGCGGTACGCGCTGCGCAAACCGAAGATTGCGTTGACGAAAGAAGACCTGCAGTTCGATTCTCCGTACAACACCCGCAAGCACGGAGGCTTGCCACCAACGCCGATCGCGAACCCTGGCGAAGAGGCGATCAAGGCTGCACTGCGCCCGAAAGTGACGGAGTATTGGTACTATCTGCATGACACGGACGGCAAAATTCACTACGCGAAAACGAATGATGAGCACAATGAGAATAGGGCGAGGTATTTGAGGTGAGGACTTCGAGGAAATCTTTTAGCAACTCTTCTTCGATTTCCCTGCCTACCGGCAGGCAGGCTCGATTTCTTCTATCAAAAGCCCTATAAACATCTAGTTCTCGCGTCTAAAATATGCTATAATACTGTAATGCGTTTCCTTGCAGCCATTGGCGCTCTCGCCGCGTTCCTCGCGGTGGCCTATGTGCCTCCGACAGCGGAGAACTTGCATGCCAATGCGTTGCCGATTGCAACGGTTGCTGCTGACGCGAAACAAAATCAGACGCTCCAGGCAATATCGGCAATCCTCAGACCGGTTGCGGATGTTCTTCGATCAAAACTGAGTGGCGGTGCTGCGGTGATCGGCGAGTACGCCGGGCAGCTGACCTCCGCGGCAATCGACGTCGGCAGCACACAAGGGCAAGTGTTGATCGATGAGACCAAGAAGCATGTCGTGACAGAAGTGAAGAACACGGTGACAGAAGTCATTTCCGAGTCGGTTGCCAACGTGGCAACGGTCATGAAACCTGCGAAGAAGAAACCCGTCGCACAATTGCTCACGCCGTCGCAACGCGTGCAATTTACACCGCAACTGAATGTCATCGATACAGCCGTCGCCACAAGCGATGTTCGTGTCTGTCAGGAACTCAAGGACGTGGAGAATCGTATTCCCGACGCTGCACTCGCGCCGACTGTCGGAGATTTCTTGGCCTTCTGCATCGCTCGCATTACCAAAGATGCGCATCGTTGCCCGCAAATCAACGATCAGTCCTCTGTGCCGCTGCGAGAGATGTGCGAGCGAGAAGTGGCTGCCAAAATATAGATCTCATTGTCTTTCAACTCTCTACACACGGTACACTCACACCAATGCGAACACGGAAACTCAAATTCGGCGTCATGGGCTCGGCCAGCGGCCCGCAGATCAATGACCCCATTGCGCGCGAGAAAGCCTGCGAGCTTGGGCGTGCCATCGGCAGTCGTGGGCATATTTTTCTCAACGGCGCATGTCCGGGCTTGCCCCACGATGCCATGTTGGCAGCCAAAGAAGCCGGTGGGCTGACTATCGGCATTTCTCCGGCTTTTTCTGAATACGAGCACATCAACGAGTATCTCTCGCCACATGGTCATGACATCATCATGTTCACGGGACTCGGGTTCATGGAGCGCGATATCATTAACATTCGCTCAAGTGACGCCATCGTCATCATTGGCGGAGGCATCGGCACGCTCAACGAGTTCACCATCGCGTACGAAGAGGGTCGTCCTACAGGGATCATCACAAACTCAGGTGGCATCAGTAACTCCATTCCACACATCGTCGAAGAACTCTGCAAACGCAAAATCCCGCCGAACATGCTGTTTGCGGACGATCCTGCTGAGTTGATCGAAAAGCTCGAAGTCGCCATCGAGGCGTTCCCGTTGCCGTATCACGAAGATGGTCGCGTGAAGGACACGCGGCTGGGGAGGGGATAAAATAGAATCAGGAATCAAGAATTATGAATCATTGTTTTTCAATACACCCGATGCTTCGAGCGCGTCGACGATGGCGCGAGCAAGTTCGTGCTCGGCATCAATATCCAGTGCTCGTTGCAGCACTTGTATACCGGTTTCCATGTTTCCCAGTTTGAGCTCAGCTGATGCAAGGTAGACAAGAGCATCGACGTGCGTAGGATTCAGGGACACTGCTTGTCCAAATGCATACGCTTCTTGCCCAAGCTTGCTCTGCGCCTCGTACGCCAGCCCCAAATTGTAGAATGCTTCGAATGACGATGGATTGATTTCCGTGGCGGTCAAGAATATGCGCTCTGCTTCCAGCAGTCGTTCTTCGCGCATGAAGAGGTCTCCCAGATTTATGTACACGGAGACATAGTTCGGGTCGAGTGACAGAGCCTTGGAATATGACTGATATGCGGCAGCAGTGTCACCGGCATCCGTCTGCAATACACCGAGCCCGAAGTAGGGTTCGGCATTAAAGGGGTCGATATCCATGGCTTGCGCGTAGAGGTTTCTTGCAGCGTCGAAATTCTTATTTCGTTTCTCGATAGCGGCCAAGCCCGTGAGCAGCTTCGAGTTTTTTCCGTATATCAACCCATCTTCGAGCACGCGCCTCTCTTCATCGAAACGATTGGATTTGCGATAGATCACTGAAAGGTTCACACGAGCGGCGATCGAGTGCGGGTAGTGCTTGAGTGTATGCGCGAATAGTGTCTCGCTGTCTTTCCACACTCGCGATTGCAAGAATGAAAGAATGCCCAGAGAGATTAACACGCAAGAGATGATTCCCAACACTATCTCACGTCCGATTCCTTCCCTTGTCTTCGTATACTCGAGCAATCGAGAACAGGCAAACGCGATGATCAGAAAAAATCCGATTGCTGGAATGTACATGTAATGATCGGATGCGAACTGTATGCCGCCCGCGGATGCCGACTGTATTGCAGCATTGCGGTTGAAGTGCAACAAGGTCGGGCCGATGCTGACCAAGAAAAATCCAAATGCGAACGCGATGTATTTGGTTCGCCGAAGCGAATACAAAACCACCACGACAACCGCAACGAAAAGAACCAAGGAAACGAGAAAATCCCAAGATGCGAGAGAAATTGAATTCGCATTTGGGTACAACACCGACAGGTGAATCGGTACCAGAAACTTCTGCCAGTAGAAGATCGTGCTCTTGGCTGCCATGAGCACTTTTTCCACCATGGTCGTCGACGAGAAAATCGAAAGTTTTGGGAACAATCCAACGCAGACGAATACCGTAGACAGGAGTATGAAAGGAATCTTGTCGATCAGCGTCGATCGATTCATTCTTCGCCCCAGGAACCAATCGATGAGGAGCAACAGCAATGGCAAGACGAACACGTTTACTTTTGAAAGAAGTGCGAGCGCGAATAGAAGCAGGCCGAGGTAATACGGCCATCGCTTTCCGTTTGATCGGTAGTACAGATAACAAATCATGGAAGACAACGCGAAAAATGCCGACAATACTTCTTTCCGTGAAGTTGCCCACGCGACGACTTCGACATTGATCGGATGCAGTGCAAACAACAGTCCGCAGAGCAGCGCGGTCGTTCGATTCTTGAGCAACAGCAGTCCGATCCAAGCGACGAACAACGCGTTGGCGATATGTAGGAGTAGATTTGTCAGGTGATACTGAAACGGATGCAATCCGCCAATGAGATAATCGATTTGAAAGCTGAAGAACGTCAGCGGTATATAGAGCTCCGGGTCGTAGCGTGAGAAAATTTCTTTGAGCGTGTGCAAGTTTATCGCACGCAGTGCCAGGTTGTTATAGATGACGTACGGATCGTCGAGGGCGATGAAGTTATTTGATAAAGAAAAGAAATACACTACGATCGTCGCCGTGACGATAAGACCGATTGCCGATACTAGTACGGGCCAGCGCGGGAACACCGACGATGTGTCAGTTGTCTGCATGCGTTAGCGCTTGGACTTTTCTTTTTGCGTCGACTTGGTGATCCATCGTACGGGTGTTCCATCGAACCCAAAGGTCTCGCGCATGCGGTTTTCTAAAAATCGCAAATGAACAGTCTGCACTTGCTTGGGGTTGCGGACGAACAGCACGAACGTCGGCGGAATCTCGTCGGCCTGGGTGAGGTGCTTGGTTTTCGAGATCTCTCCCAGAGGTTGGCCGTACGTGACTCTCTCGAACCAACGGTGCAGTTCCGGTGTCGGAATACGCCTGCGCATGCTCTGGGCGATGGCATCGATGACATCGAAAATCTTCACCAATCCTTCGCGTGTGTTAGCGGAACAGGGGATGATCTTGGCGAATTTGCAGAATGCCAGCAGCACGCTGACTTCGTGCAATCTCGTTTTGCGCGCCTCGCCTTTGATCTTATCGATTTTATTGACGAGGATCAGCATGCCCTTGCCCGCGTCCGACGCCATGCGCGCGATGCGCCTGTCCTGCTGCGTCACCGGCTCGCTGCCATCGAGCACCAGCACTGCGATGTCGCTGTCGTCGACTGCCTGCGCCGTGCGGAGCATCGCATAACGCTCAACTTCTTCTTCGGTCCTGGAATTTTTCTTGAGTCCCGCAGTGTCCACGAGCACGTATGGTTTGCCTTGGTACATGATCTCGGTATCTGTTGCGTCGCGTGTGGTTCCGGCGATCGGCGAGACCAAGAGAGGGGACTGCTCGCGCTGGGTATCGGACATCATGGCGTTGACAACAGAACTCTTGCCGACGTTCGGCTTGCCGATGATGGCGATTCTCGGCACATCGGATTTTTCCGTTTCTTCGACTGCTCGTTTAAATTGTCGGGCCTGTAAATGCCGAACGATCGCACTCTTCAATTCATCAGTCCCCAGCTTATGCAGTGCGCTGACGGAAAATTTCTCGTCTCCGATGGTTAGCTCGTGCAGCTGTTCGAGCGCATCATCGGCGATGCTATCGTTATCGATCTTCGTCTGCACGACCAAGATGGGCACGTTGGTTCTGCGCTTCTTGCGCAGCACATCGACGATCTTGTAGTCGTCGTTCGTCAGGTCCTCGTTGCCGCTGACGGTAAACACGATCACATCAGCATGCTCAAGCGCCAGCAGAGACTGCTGATACACGTCGGACTCGAAATCCTTGTCTTCGGTTTTGCCCATCCCCCCCGTGTCGACCAGCAAGTAACTGAGTTCATCGGTATTGATGCGTTGCGAAATGTGGTCACGCGTGGTGCCGGCAACGGCGTTTTCTATCGCCCTGCGCCGTCCGATCAGCCTGTTGAACAGCGTGGATTTGCCGGTATTCGGCCTGCCGATAATTGCTACAAGTGGTAATTTTGCCATCAGGAAGAGGAAATTCGTTGCATGAGTCTAGCACAGTATTGCCACAGTCCCGAATAGCAAGACTTCAATCGTTATTCTTCAATCAAGTCTTCCATTATCCGATAAAATCCTGCGCGGCCATAAAATATAGTGTCTGCAGGAACCGCGTTGCGCATATGCTGAGGGATAGTCGGGCGATGATTGAGAAGCGCAAGCATGACACTGAGCGAACGCAAATCTTGTGCTGCTTGTCCGATGTCATCCTCGTGCCCTCTGAAGAGTGTTTTCAGAATTTCACGAAGTTCGTATCGCACAACAGGTATCAGCAAAAGGTTGTTGATCGAGAGAAGGTTGTCGATGGCAGTGCACGTTTTTTCAATACAAATTGTCATTTTTTTCTGACAAATCTGTAGTCAGTTTGCGCACAAACAAACCGATTGCATCACTTTCGGTCATCAGTAATTCGAGCAACGTGGCGGTGCTTTGCTCTTGCTGTTTGTGCCGATCACTGGAGATTCGAAGTTCTTCCATAAGCGAAATCGTACGTATCGTATAAGTGCGCGAGTGTAGAACTCATTGGTGGATCTGTGAATGGGAAATCGCTACGATACTGGCATGTCCAACGAGTACGACCCCATCGCGACAGAGGCCAAATGGCAGAAGAAGTGGGATGCCGACAAGGTGCATTCTACCGATCTGGCGAAAGCAAAAAATCCGTATTACTCGTTAGTGATGTTTCCGTATCCCAGCGGTGACAAACTGCACATTGGGCACTGGTACAACTACTCTCCCGCAGACAGCTTTGCGCGTTTTATGCGCATGCAGGGAAAAGATGTTTTCGCGCCCATGGGTTTTGATGCCTTTGGCTTGCCGGCCGAAAACTATGCCATCAAAACCGGTGTG
>CAYWEU010000114.1:0-9077 GCA_964457395.1 uncultured Candidatus Peribacteria bacterium | reverse complement strand
ACTCCCAGAGCTCCCGCTACTCGTAGCGACGTGCGCTTGAGCCACTGTCCCCACTTCTCCGTGCTCCCGGTTATTTTTCCAACCAAACGACTGAGTAATCCCAGGCCCACTACGCTGCCAGCCACAATGCCTGCTTGCGTCATGCCGTCCTCGCGACGGAAATCCCGATAGATGTTTTTCGCTTCCAACTCTACGCGTGGGAGTGGCTTAGCCGTTTCGCGTAGCTTGGAGAGAACATTCCGACCAATGACCTGTAGATCCTGCCTTTCTTTTTCCAGGATGCTCAACCGCTCCATGTTTTTTGGGTCTTTCCCATCTGTTTTTCGCACATCTGCTGTCACTGCGTCCAGCATGTCATGGGTGACTGCATGGCTTTCAGCCAGGAGTGTACCTTTACGATCCGCATCCTGCTCCTTTTGTAATTCCGTGAGAGCGCTTCGCAGACGCTGAATAGCTGCTGGCCTGTCGGCGTCTTTGCCTTGAATATACTCGCGCAGCGAAGGCGCATTCTTGAGGGCTGATGGTGGTATTTCTGGTGTAGTCATCGTACTAGTATACCAAATTTTCGCATTTAGTTCCAGCTGGCCATGCTGGATTTCTCCCCAAAGTCGCTGCATCTCCAGCTTTCCATCAAATTTACTCACAACAAAATAAATATTTTGCAAGACAATTTTTAGATACCCATGACTTTTTGTGGGCCTATGGCTTGCACGGGCGTAAATCAGTCTGTAGGATCCCTCGGCTTTTTACTCGCTTTTTCTTCATCCGTTTTCTTTGTCCAAGGACGTGATCGAGCTCGTCGGCATTGTGGAGGAATCGTACCCCAATACCACATTCCGTGTTCGTATCACCTCCGAAGAAGCGCATGACCACAAGCTGCTCTGCCACTTGGCCGGGCGCATGCGGGTCCACAAGGTGCGTATTCTGCCGGGTGATAGAGTGCGTGTGGAAATGACTCCGTATGACCTGCAAAAGGGTCGTATCGTCTATCGCTTCCGCGCCGATGATCAGATAACAGCCAAGCCGCCGACGGCCGCTTAACGCCTCCTCTATCATGAAAGTCCGTCCCTCCATCAAGCCGCGCTGCAAAGATTGCCGCATCATCATCCGCAAGCGGGTGCGCAGAATCGTGTGCAAGAACCCCCGTCATAAGCAACGACAAGGATAGAAGGAATGTAAAATGCAGAATGAACAATGAACAATGCCCCCAATTCGCCACCTAATAGACTCTGATGATTACTCTCACCCTTCGCTCACTATCTTCCTCTCCGTCTTTCTTTCTCCATTGTACATTTTTCATTTTACATTCCTAACATGGTACGTATTTCTGGAGTAGTGTTGCCCGGCCAAAAGCACATAGAAGTCGCGTTGACTGCCATCAAAGGCGTGGGACGCCCTATGGCTCGTCGCATTCTACGCGAAGCGAAGATCGATATGGCCACACCTGCCGATAAGCTCAACGAGACGCAAGAAGCTCTGCTGCGCTCCGCGATCGAGAAGCTGGTGACGGAAGGCGACTTGGTCCGCAAAGTCTCGCTCGACATCAAGCGTTTGCAGGACATCGGCACGTGGCGCGGCATGCGTCACCGCAAGAAACTGCCGGTGCGCGGACAGACGTCGCGCCGCAACGCCCGCACGCGTCGAGGCAAGAGAAAGACCGGTTTGTCAGGACGTGTGACGCTCACAAAGACGTAAACGAAATGAAGAATGTACAATGAACGATTTCTTCCTACGCTCTTCCTACGATTATGGCCGACAAGACTCCCGCCACCGACGATAAGAATGTTCCAGCTGCAGGCGGCAAGCCCGAGGCGGCGCCAAAGCGCAAAGCCAAAAAGAACAAGCGCACGGTCGTCAAGGCGCGTGCATGCATCCATGCCGGCGAGAACAACACCATCGTCACGATCACCGATCTCAATGGTCAGGTTCTGGGGTGGGCGAGCAGTGGTTCGTCGGGGTTCAAGGGCAGCCGCAAGTCCACGCCCTACTCCGCCAAGGTCGCTGCAGAGAAGGCGATGGGCCTTGTTACGTCGTTTGGCATCCAGTCGCTCCAGATCGAAGTAAAGGGCATCGGCCCCGGTCGCGAGCAGGCCATTCGCGGCTTGCAAGTTTCGGGCGTGACATTTGATGCGATCATCGACAGGACGCCGATCGCCCACGGCGGATGCCGACTACCCAAGCCTAGAAGAGTCTAGTCGAATTTCAAATTTTTAATTTTAAATTTAAAATTTCTTATGAGATATACAGGTCCCAAAGCACGGCGCGTTCGCAGACAGGGGTTCAATGTGTTCGGTTCTGATAAATACGACAGAATTTTGCAGAAACGTCCCCACGGACCGGGCAAGGACCCCAAGGCCAGCGGGCGCGGGCCGAAATTGTCCGAGTACGGCAGGCAGTTGATGGAGAAGCAGAAAGTCTGCTACATGTATGGCGTGACCGAGCGGCAGCTGAAGTCCATCTACAACAACGCAACTCGCATCGTCGGGCAGACCGACCGCATGATCAAGACGTACCTCGAGCGCAGGCTCGATAACGCGCTGTTCCGCGCAGGCTTGGCACAGACTCGCATGCAGGCGCGCCAGTTTGTCTCGCATGGGCTCTTCACAGTCAATGGCCGACGCGTGACCATCGCGTCGTACCAAGTGAGTGCAGGGGACAAAGTGGCGGTCCGCACGAAAGCAAAGGCCTCGCCGGTGTTCGGCCCCATCGTGGAGTCGCACCAGCGCTACGCGCCACCGGACTGGCTGAAGGTCGACACCGCGAATTTGGCGTTCGATGTCACAGCGATTCCCGCCGAAGACAAGCACTTTGACCAGGGTGTCGATATGCGCAAAGTGATCGGTTTCTACTCTCGTTAGCTCTCAATTTCTTACTCACGCCTTCCGTACTTTTCTTCCCATCTCTATGCACATCATTCAGGAAGAGATCGGCCTGCCCAAGGTCACCAGCGTCCTCGTTAAGAAGGGCGACACAACGCACGCTGTCTTCTCGGTCGGTCCGCTGCCTCCCGGGTACGGGATGACGCTTGGCAACTCGCTTCGTCGCGTGTTGCTCAGCAGTTTGCCCGGTGCTGCCATCAGCGCGGTGCGCGTGAACGGCGCCAACCACGAATACGCGACCGTCAAGGGCGCGCGCGAGTCCGTGCTGGACATCACGCTCAACCTCAAGCAGGTCAAGCTCCGCAAGCATCACAAAGACCCCGAGGTCATCACACTGGAGGGCAAGGGCCCCAAGACGCTGACTGCCAAAGATATCAAAGCCAGCTCGGACGTCGAGATCTTAAACCCCGACCTGCCGATTGTGCACTTGGAGAAAGGCGCTGCTATCAAGCTCGAACTGACTGTCGAAAAAGGAGTGGGTTACCAACCGGCTTCCGAGAAGAACAAGAAGCACAACGAGCCGGGGCTCATCCACCTCGACACCGTCTTCTCTCCGGTCGAGAAAGTTCGTTTCGAGGTCGAGTCCACGCGTATCGGCCAGCGCACGAACCTGGAAAAGTTAGTCATCGAAGTCGTCACGAACGGCTCGCTGTCAGCCGACGAGGCGCTGCGTTTTGCCAGCCAACTGCTCAATAATTACTTCAGCTTCTTCAGTCTAGACCAGGAAACCGTCGAGAAAGAATTCCTCGCCGACTTCACGCGTACCAGCCAGGCCACGCCAGAGATCGACAGGCAGCCGGTAAAAGAGAGCTACACGCCCATCGAAATTCTCAACCTCTCGCCGCGCACCCTCAACTCGCTCATCAACGCCGGTGTCGGCTCCATCGAGCAGCTGGTGAAGTGTTCCCCTGCCACACTCAGCAATTTCCGCGGTTTTGGCACCAAAGCGCTCGACGAAGTCCGCCAAACACTCGCGACCCGCAGCCTCACGCTCACCGAGGATTAAGATCATTGTACATTTTACATTCTACATTTTACATTTCGCCCGTCCGTGCGTCACCGCAATCACTCCAATCGGCTCTCTCAGAAACCGCACATCGCGCGCATGATGCTGCGCAACATGCTGACGTCGTTTCTGCTTTACGAGCGCATCCGCACGACGAAGAAGCGGGCGCAAGTGCTGAAACCGATGATCGACAGAGCGGTCAACATGGGACGCAACGTCCGCAAAGATTCCGCCATCCGCTCCATCAACGCGCTCGTGACTGACGAGAACGCATGCCGCAAGATCCTCGAGGTCTATGTGCCGCGTTTCGAAGGCCGCACGTCGGGCTATGTCCGCGTCGTGCCGGTAGGCATGCGCAAAGGAGACGGCGCGAAGTTGGTAGACATGGTGCTGGTGGAAGGCAAGGATGTGGCACTTCCTGAGAAGAGTAAGAAGAGTGGAAGGAGTAGGAAGAGTGGAAAGAACGATCTTGTTGCTACGTCCGCAAACTCTTCCAAATAATCCTCTCACTCTTCTCACTCCTGCCACTCATTCCACTCCTCTCGTGAAAACTTCCTTCCCCAAACCGGCTGAGCCCAAGTGGTTCGTCGTCGATGCTGCGGACAAAGTCCTCGGCCGTCTGTCGGCGGAGATCGCCATGGTTCTGCGTGGCAGGCACAGGGCGTCCTACGTGCCGCAGTGGCAGTGCGGAGACCATGTCGTGGTCTTGAACGCCGAGAAGGTCAAGCTAACGGGCCGCAAGATGGAACAGAAGAGCTACTTCCGCCACACCGGCTTCTTCGGCAGTCTGCGAGAGACATCTGTGAAGCATATGATGAAGGATGATCCGACGAAAATCATGAAGCTCGCGGTAAAGGGCATGCTCCCGAAAAACGCCATGCGCGAGCGTATCTTGAAGCAACTGCACGTGTATGCAGGCCCAGCGCACAAGCACGAAGCGCAGAATCCATCTCCCTTTCCGCACTGATCTCTATGGCTGAAGCACTCCGTCCGTATTACTACGGCTTAGGAAAGCGCAAGAGCGCCATCGCTCGCGTGCGCATGTTCCAGCTGGGAGAAGGCAAAGTGACGGTCAACGGTCAGCCGGCGAGCAAGTACTTCTTCGGTACGCTGACCGAAAACTGCCTGGCGCCGCTGGCGATGACGGAGTTGCTCAAGAGCATGGATTTGCAGGTATTCATCCAAGGCGGCGGCAAGGTCGCTCAAAGCGATGCCATGCGGCTCGGCATCAGCCGCGCGCTGGTGCTCATGGACCCGGCACTCCGTGCCACGCTCAAGGCAGCGGGCTTTCTGCGCCGCGACAGCCGGATCAAAGAACGCAAGAAGCCGGGCTTGCACAGAGCAAGACGAGCACCGCAATTTGCAAAGCGCTAAAGCGCTTTGCAAACGGTAGCTGCGACATCGGCCTCTGCCGCTAACGGGCTACGGCCGACAGGCCGTGTCGCAGACGGCGGCGACAGCCGCCGAAAGATGTTTCGAGTGCTTCGCACTCGTCAGGGACACGGTGTCCCTGCTACGGCAGGAATATTTATCTCGCAATCGTTAACTTCATGTAATACAACGACTCTCCCGCAGCAGTATCCGCGATGAATTTGGCATCCAACGCCGACAACTGCAAAATCGTGTGGCACATTTTGAGCAACATTTCGGGTGGGACCGACACCCCGGCGCGCAAGCATGTCACACACAGGCCGGCAGCGTCCTTGGACTTCAGGAACGGGTCACCAAGCGACTTAATGGTCTGCACCAGGTTCTGTTGGAGTCCGTGAATGTACTGGTCGATATGCTCTTCCAGTTGCTCGATCGGCAGTTCGTAGACTTCCGGGAGCACTTCGACGATATCCAGGTCTTTGTGGATCGCGTGTGCGATGCAGGCTTCGATCGTCATAATAATGTGTGTGAATGTTTGTGTGAGTTCGAAATCGAAATCCAATCATGATACCACAAATCATCATTCTGTGCTTGGCAAAGGACTTGCGTAGATTCGAAGGAAGGCGTCGAATGATAGGAGTGGAGAAGAAAAGAAATCGAGGAAATCAAAGAAATCGAGGAGCCTCTTCGATTTCCTCGAAGTCGTCGATTTCATCGATTTCCTCATGTCTGCGCTTCTCCCTTTATATCTTCCACTCCCGTCTCGTCTTCGGTGTTATCTTCTCCGGCTAAGCCGCTGCCACTGCGTCCAACCTCTTCTTCCGGCACATCATCATCGCCACCGTCGTTGTGCAGAGATTGCTTCATACACTCTATTATCCGCGTATCGCTGTCCGATCACAAGAAAAACACACTCTCTTCTTCCGTCGATGCGTGGCGCAGTGAGATTTGAACATAGGCAAAAATATGCTATACTACAAAGATTCCTCAACACACATAATGCCTTCTGCGCTTGCCGGTCCACAAAAAATCATCGTGAACATGTCAGACGCCGTGCCGCAGTCGATGAAAATATTTTTGCGGCGCATCGGTGCGTTGTGCGGCATGCTCATCGCCTGCATCGGCACGTTGACGCTGTTGTCGTGGGTGCAAGGCATGACCATTTTCTCCAGTCTGCGCACCGACTACGTGCCCATGGAGCCCAGCACGGCGACGGGGTTCCTTTTGCTGGGACAGGTGCTGATACTTTCCAGCTACGTGCGCATGAGCCGCATCGGCAGACACTGTGCGTTCTTTGTGACTCTCGTCGTGCTCATCGCGAGCTTGATCATCCTGGGGGAGTTTTTTGCACAGCAAGCATTCAACGTTTCCTGGGACATCGAGAGCCTCTTCAGCATTCTCACGGGATCAGAGAATTTGCTGCGCATGTCGCCGCTGACAGCCATGAACTTCGTCTTGGCCAGCAGTGCCGTGCTGCTCTTGCTACTCATCTCCGAGCGCTATCATCATCGCATAGGAGACCTGGCCTTTATGGCCAGCGGTCTGAGCTTGATCATCTTGCTCGGCTATTTGTACGGAACACCTCTGTTCTACAGCGGCCGCGTGCCACCCATGGCGCTGACGACGGCGATTTCCTTCATCATTTTAGGTGTTGGCTTGACAGCCGCAGTCGGGCCGCGACACTTTCCGCTCAGCCTGCTGGTCGGGTCCTCGGTGCGTGCAAGGATGATGCGGGTATTCCTGCCGTTCACCCTGGTGAGCATCCCGGTGTACAGCCTCGTCTACAGAAACGTCGTCATGACCGCCTTCGCAAATTCTTTGCTGCTCTCGACGGTCGTATTTGCCGTGCTCATGGGCATGACGGTCTCGATGATGATCCACGTCATCGGTGGGAGAATCGACCAGGCCGCGCAAGAGCGTCGACGTGCCGAAGAGGCCAGACTGCGCCTGGCATCCATCGTGGAGTCGTCCAGCGACGCAATTCTTGGCATCGGGACGGACAAAACAGTCATGAACTGGAACAGGGGAGCGCAGGTGATCTTCGGATACACCGAGGACGAGATCGTCGGACAGCCGATCACCAAACTTTCGTGTCCAGGCAAAGAAACAGAGATCACTGCACTGCTGCTACAAGCGCTCGCGGGCAAGGCCGTCGAGTCGGTCGAGACTGCCTGTGTTCGCAAAAACGGCAAAACAGTCGATGTCATGCTCAGCATGTCTTCGACGTTTGACTCGCAGGACAACGTCGTCGCTGCATCGGCCATCATCAGAGATGTGACCGTCCAGAAAGGCAACGAACGCACGTTGCAC
This sequence comes from uncultured Candidatus Peribacteria bacterium, assembly GCA_964457395.1. GTDB lineage: Bacteria > Patescibacteriota > Gracilibacteria > Peribacterales > Peribacteraceae > CAVZXD01. Next base: position 1,511 of record CAYWEU010000114.1, on the reverse strand, counting down.
GATAGCTTCGCACGGCTGACAGCGCTCATAGGGCACTTGCCGGTTGCTGTGCTGCTGGAAGACGAAGAGGGGCGAGTGCTCCATACCAACGCCAAATTCTGCACGCTGTTCAACATCGCCGAAGAGCCAGCGTCGTTCATCGGACGGCGCAGCGACGAGCTGTTCGACCGGTGCAAGTCTTCCATGGCGCATTGCGAGGCGTACGACCGGCTGCGCAAAGAAATCAGCGAGAAAAAGCCGATATTGTCCGAGGAATTGCTGCTCAACGATGGTCGGGTCCTGGCCTACGATTACATGGCCGTGATCGCCGATGGCGCGTACCGCGGCAGCTTGTGGCAGATCCGCGACATCACCGAGCGTCGGCGTGCGGACCAGGCCAAATCAAATTTTATTCTGCTCGCGTCTCATCAACTCCGCACACCCATCACCGCCGTCCGCCTGACGCTCGAAACACTCGGCAACGAGGCGGTCGGGCCTCTCAACGCAGACCAGAAAGGCATGGTGCGGCAGGGCATGGATTACCTGTTGCACATGGCCGATACCGTTCGTACGCTGCTATCGATCTCGCGTATCGAAGCTGGTCAGGTGAAACCCGTCATGGCACAGTCGCCGTTGCGTCCGTTGCTCGAGGGCATTTTAAGCGAATACCGCATCGAGAGCGCCAATCGTTCTCAGCATCTCGACCTCGAGTGTCCGCCCGACATCACACTGTTGACGGATGCCAACCTGCTGCAAGAGGTGCTCTACAGCTTGGTGAGCAACGCCATCAACTACACGCCGGATGGAGGAAAAGTCGCCATCGCCGTCCGCAGGGAGAGCGATCACGTGCGCATCGAAGTAACGGATAACGGGTACGGAATTCCTCTCAAGGATCAAGACAAAGTGTTTCAGAAGTTCTTCCGTGCCGAAAACGCGATGGATAAACGCTCAAATGGTACCGGTATCGGCTTATACCTGGCACAATCACTTGTCACCCTGCTTGGCGGAACCATCACATTCCAATCGCAAGAGAACAAAGGCACGATATTCCTCATCACGTTTCCCATGACCTCTCACCATGTCTGATGTCACTCCAGACACCGGCGTCAAGAAGTACATTCTCATCGTCGAAGACGATGCGTTCATCGCCAGCTTGTACAAGATCAACTTCGAGAACAAGGGCATGGACATCGCCATCGCCGAGAATGGCAAGGTAGCGCTCACAATGCTCGAGAAACGCGTGCCGGACCTCATGCTGCTCGACTTGCTGATGCCCGAAATGGACGGTTTTGAATGCCTGGAGAACATCAGGAAGAAAGGTTTCACCTTCCCGGTTCTCGTCATGACCAACCTCTGCCAAGAGCTCGACCAGAGCAAGTGCATGCAACTGGGTGCGCAGGGGTACTTGGTGAAGAGCGAAACCGATACCAAGGAAATTTGGAAGCAGGTGAACGAGTATTTGGTGAAGGGTGCATGATCGTTTGGTTGTAGCGTCGCCTCACCGCCCCCGCCTCACCCCCGGCCCCTCTCCC
>CAYWEU010000113.1:0-5000 GCA_964457395.1 uncultured Candidatus Peribacteria bacterium | reverse complement strand
GAGCGAGAAGATGCCGACGGATTTCCCGAAGCGGATAGCCGCGTTTTGTGCGATGTTCAGCGCGAGCGCTGTCTTGCCCATGCTGGGACGGGCTGCGATGATGATGAGGTCGCTCGGTTGCAAGCCTGACAGCTTGAGGTCCAACGACGCGAAGCCGGTTGGCACGCCTTTGATCGTCGAGTCTTTCGACTCGTGCATTTCGGCGAACTTTTCGTATCGTGCGTTCAAGATGTCACGAATATGCACAAATTTGTCTTTTAGGAACGTCGCCGAGATACCAAAGACGGTTTTTTCGACTTCTTCCAGAAGTTCGGGAATTTCGCGTTCTACTTCGTACCCCACTGCCTTGATGCGTTCCCCTGCCTGAATGATGCGGCGATGCACGGCCTTGGTCTTTACAATTTGCCCGTACTTATAGATGTGAGCGGATGTCGGTACTTTGGATGCCAGCTCTGCTAAAAAGGCACTGCCGCCTACACTCTGGATCTTGCGTTCGTCGGCAAGCTTGTTGCTGACGGTGATAATGTCGATCGGCTGGTGGCTTTGATACAGGCCGTAGATCGCTTCGTAGACGATGCGGAAGGTTGGATCGTAAAAATCTTCCGGCAACAGTAAGTCAGAAACTTTGATGATCGCATCCGGGTCTAGCAAAAGCGCGCCTAGGACCGTTTGCTCGGCTTCCTTGCTGTGTGGTTGAACGTCCAGGAATGGCGCGGTAGTCGGCATGGGGGGAACAGTAGTCTAGTACGAATGACAGAAGAGGAACAAGCCGATGATGGAAACGATGACGGGGAGGGCCGCGCGTTTCGCGGGCCCTCCCCTGTGTGCATGAACTGAGCGAATAGCGAGATCAGATGTTCAATTTCTTGAATGCATCGCGGATATCCTCTTCCATTTTGGAGCCGACTTTGGGGTTTTGCTTGAAGTACGCTTTGGCTTGCTCTCGTCCCTGTCCGATGGTCATATCGCCAAGTTTGTAGAACGCGCCGGACTTCTCGAGAAAGCCGTACTTTACTCCAAGGTCGATGAGGTCACCTTCTTTGGAGATGCCTTGGGCGTAGAGAATGTCGAATTCGGCCTGACGGAAGGGCGGGGCGATCTTGTTCTTGACCACTTTCACGCGAGTGCGGTTGCCGACGACTTCTTGTTCTCCTTCGCCTTTCTCGATGATCTTGTCGATGCGACGAACGTCCAAGCGCAGTGAGGCGTAGAATTTGAGAGCGTTGCCTCCGGCTGTTGTTTCGGGATTGCCGAACATGACGCCGATCTTCATGCGCATCTGGTTGATAAAGATGACCGAGCAGTTCGTTTTGCTGACGATCGAGGTCAGCTTTCGCAGTGCTTGGCTCATGAGGCGGGCTTGTAGCCCCATGTGGCTGTCGCCCATCATGCCTTCGATCTCGGCTCGTGGCGTGAGTGCCGCTACCGAGTCGATGACGACGATGTCGATGGCTCCGGAACGAACCAGCGTTTCGGTGATCTCGAGCGCCTGTTCGCCGTCATCCGGCTGCGAGACGAGCATGCTGTCGACGTCCACGCCGATTTTCTTGGCGTACTGGATGTCCAGAGCGTGCTCTGCGTCGATGAATGCAGCTTTGCCACCGCGCTTCTGTACTTCGGCGATGGCGTGCAGTGCCAATGTCGTTTTGCCCGAAGACTCCGGCCCGTAGATCTCGATCACGCGGCTTTGGGGATGCCGCCGCCGATTGCCAGGTCCAGGCTCAGAGAACCGCTGGGGTACGTTTCGACGAGGATGCGGGAGGCTGAACCCATTTGCATGATGGAGCCGGCACCGTATTGTTTTTCGATTTCCGTCACCGCTGCTTTGAGCGCTGTCGCCTTTGCCGCATCGATTGTATGTTTCACCGATGCCTCACCACTTTTGGTGGATGCAGCAGGCTGTTTCTGAGGTACGGACTGTTCTGAGGAGGTCACTTTGGTCATAAAAGATAGAGAGAAAGAAATGAGAGAGTGAAAGGGTGTATGAACGTTCACCGTAGGGTATTATCCATGTTGTCTTTCGTAGGTCAATAATTCCCACTTGCAAGCAGAGAATTCCGTTGTGGTGTACTATCGTACACCTAGAAGAGTGGAATGGACAACGAGGAGGGGAAGGAGGGGAAGGAAATGCTTTTCAATCATGCACAGAATTTTTTTGCTCCTTCCCCTCTTTCCGCTCTTCTCCTTCCTCCCAATCCTTATTTTCACATCTTTCTGCATTTTCCGATATTTGCTGCAGCGTCAAACACATCGCAGTAGTAACCGCTGGGACACAGAATGCCGGCCGAGCCGCCGCACGGCTGCGAGGTACTTCCACTGCCGGTGGTGTTTCCTGCGGAGAGCGTTGTGCCCCCAAGCCAGCGCAGGGACCGAATGACATCGTCAAACTCCTGATGAGCTTTTTCCAGAGCATCAGCGCCAGACATTGCGATTTGCTCAGGCGTAAACTGCAATCGCATCACTGTTTTGCCGTCGATGAAATATGCATCTTCCAGCCCGGTCGCCTTGTCGGTTTGACGTACTCCACGTCGGCCGTCGACATAGTCGATCGTTCCTCCTTGTGGCAGGCCGACGTCTGATTTCTTCGTGATAGTGAGGACGGTCGGGTCGTTGTCGGACACTGCGAACGTCACGATGTCGTTTTTGATATTCGCCTTCCAGGTACGTGGTGTCGTGACTTCAATGCCAAGCGATGGAATGCGCCACTGGCGAGGCGCGTCAGGCATATCGAGAGCGGTGATGCTGCTGACGATCAGCACTGGCAAATACTTCTGGTGTGAGTTGGCTTCCAGTATCCCTTGTACCGAGACTGTTTTCCCGTCGAATTCCTGCAAGTTTTCGATTTTGCTCTCCAGGAAGAACAGGTCGCGATTGCCGACTCGCAGTATGTGCGTGCCACGTCGTACGAGCGAGACTTCTGTCGCGACGACAGTCCCTGTGGCGCTGGCGGGGCCGAGCGGCAAGCCCGACCCTGCGTTGTTCGGGCTGCGTGTGCATGCGACGAGCATTATGCTCATGAGCACGCTTGCGCATGCGAATGCCAGACATGAACGGATGATGGTTCTGCGAGTCATAGAGCGTTGAGTATACACGGTGTTCTCATCCGCTGCGATGCTCAAAAAAAGCCACTCACGAGAGCAGCTTTTTTTGTTGGAATTCAACGTTCGGATTAACTCTTTTTCTTGCTGGCATCGAAGTCATACACGGCGCGGCCGACACGGACGAAGTATGGCATCTTCTGCAAGTTGAGCGAAATCGTGCCGACCTTGACAGTGCGCTGTTTGCCGACTTCTTCGATGATTTGTTTCTTGCTGAGTGCGCCTTTCTTCTTGAGGATGTTCTCGATGACGTCTGCGACGGTACCCGGTTCGTACCCCCACTCTCGCAAGGCGTAGAGACCGCGACCCACCAAGACGAACTGTGGATAGCGGATGAGTTCGTTGTGCACTGCTTGGATTGTGACGTTCTTGTGGTCGAACCCCGCTTCTTTGATGCGGTTGGCGATTTCCATAAAGTGCAGAGGATGACCGACTTTCTTCAAGATGATCTCGACTTTGTCGCGGATCGAACGAGGTCGGACCCACCTCCACTCGGTCAATCCCCAACCCTCGGAGATTTCGCGCAGACGCTCGTCGATCGACAAGCAGCTGAGCACCAGCTCCTGGCTTGGCATACGGCCCTCGAAGACCGGCATGGACTGGATCGACGAGACCAGCTCTTGGCTCTTCAAGCATGCATGGCGTTTGTTGAGTAACTTCACTGCGACATCAACGATCGTGGTGACATCTTCCAGCGAGACTGTCGACAGTCTCCAGAAAGACTTGAACGTCTGGTTGCTTGCGTCAGAAGCCATGTCACTGTCGATGCTGAACGACAGTTTGAGAATCGCACCGTCAACGCCCGAGCTGCCCGGAAGCCGCTTGAGCACTGCGGATATCAGCTCGCTGCTGAGCATGACGCCGCCATGCGCTTTGAGAATCCCCTTGGCCATATCGTTGACCTCGTTGAGACGGGTGGTCCTCACTGTCCTGCGCAGCTTGCTCAGCGCGATGCTTTCGATCTGTCGGATCCGCTCGCGCGTGACGTTAAAATGTTTTCCAATCTTTTCCAATGTTTGCTTCGAGTACCCTGCTATCGCAAATCGCCGCTTGATCACCTCGGTCTCTTTTTGCGTGAGTACCAAAAATAAGTCGTTGAGCAATTCCTGAAGATTCAGAGACAGCTGCGACTTCGACACGATTGCGGTCGAAGAGGAGGATGAAGATGCGGGGGTGCTCATAGGGGTTGAGAAGGAGTAAACTATCTTGTTCTACCAGAACATTGACAGAAAATAAAGATCAATCGCATCATCGTGGGTGATGTTCGGAGAGTGAATGCAGATGCAGGAAAGTTCATGATTGCAATGGAAGTAGGAACTTATAATATAACAATAATTGAACTTGTCAAATCTATTTTTTTGGTCGCTCCAGCGCAATGTGCAGCATGGAGCATGCAGCGGTTGCATCGCGGTCCTGCGGATGGTCGGAAACGTAGGATGTGTAGCGCTCATCGACGAATTCGATGGGCATGCGTATTCGCTGTTCCAAGATTTTTGCAAACTCCTGCACATACATCGCTTGCTCCCCCACGCTGCCGTCCGGACGTAGCGGTAATCCCAACACAATTCGCCGTGCGCTTTTTGCGTCGACAATCTCGCATATTTTTTCGAGAAGCTCGTCTTGCGTTTTGTGTTTGATGGTGTCGAGACATGCGATCATGCCGATGACATCATCGCCAAACGCGACGCCGGTTCTGCGCTTGCCGATATCGAGTGCGAGGACGATAGCTATGAAATGATTTTGGCAGCTGCTTCGTAGAAAGTCACGGAGAGAAAAGAGATCGATGAAATCGAAAAGCCTCCTTGGATTCCTAAGATTCTTTTTTTGTTATTTCTTCCCTGCCGCAACCATTCTACTGATCAACGACTTTTTTCGTGCGGCGTTCTTCCAGTGAATGAGGTT
>CAYWEU010000112.1:0-2557 GCA_964457395.1 uncultured Candidatus Peribacteria bacterium | reverse complement strand
AGCGGCCAGAGGAAGGTGTAGTGGAGATACCCGATAGAACGTTTCTGATTACTGCCTTCTGCCTTCTGACTTCTGATGGCTTCGAGACAGTCAAGAATGGGGCCTTTGTTGCTGCCCCAGGAGACAATAAGGATGTCGGGGTTCTCGTCTCCGAATAATTCTGGTTCCGGCAGCGTCGCCTTGAGCGTAGTGAGTTTTCGCATGCGCTTTTCCAGCTGTGCCTTGGCGTTCTGTGCCGTTTCGTCCACGGTTCCGTCAGCAGAGTGTTCGTCGCCTTGCGCGCAGTACGTTGCTGCGTTGGCGCCGGGCAACCAGCGGGCTGATACGCCGTCTTTCGCGCTCGGGTCGTAGCGGTCCGTGCTCTTGAGCTTGGCCAATTTCTTGGGGTCTGTGATGAGCTTTCCACGATTGACGCTGATTTTCTTCTGATCGTACTGCGGCTGCGTAAAGAGCGCTTCGGCGATCTGCTTGTCGGTGAGCACGATGACGCTGATCTGAAATTCCTCCGCAAGATTGAACGCTTCGTTCATGAGGTAAAACGAATCCTCGCTGTCGCTGACGGCCACGACACAGCGTGCGAATTCGCCGTGCGCCGTGTGGACAGCCAATAGCAAGTCGCCCTGAGCCGTCCACGTCGGCAGTCCCGTCGCCGGTCCCGGTCGTTGGGCGAGCACGAAGACGGTTGGGTTTTCGATAATGCCGTTGAGAGACAGCGTCTCGCTCATCAGGTCAAAACCGCCGCCGGACGTCGCTGTCAATGCTCTGGTGCCCATGAACATCGCTCCGGAGACCATTTGTGCCGCGGTGATCTCGTCTTCTGCTTGCTTGATGACCATCCCTGTCTCGTTTTGGATCGAGGCGATGTATAGCAGTAGGGGACTGCTCGGCGTCATGGGGTAGCCTGCGTACAGGCGGACGCCGGCATGGACCGCGCCCATGCCCATGGCAACGCTGCCCGTGAGTAGCATGCAGTCGCGCCACTGCTTGCGTGGCTTGGGTAACGACACCCGTAGCGTCCCCGCGGCTTTGTCTTCGTAGGCGTAGCCTGCATCGATGCATTGCATGTTGAGCTCGAGCAGGTCTTTCTTCTTCGCGAACTTCTCGCCCACCATTTTTTTCAGCGCATTGATGTCTTGTGCCACGATTGCCCAGACAAAAGCGCTCAAGATCACGTTGGCCAGAATAGGCTTGGCATTCAGTGTCTTCAGCATGTCCTCGATTGGCAGATACACTATGCCCAGCTTCCGGCTTTTGATGCGTTGCTGGTGTTCTTTCGGGAATTTCCACGATTGCGTCGAGTGGATGAGGATACCGCCGTTTTTCAGGTCTGGAATATTTTGTTCCAGTCCGTGGTGATTCAGTGCAATGACGATGTTCACTTGGGTCTCGCTGCTGCGGATCTGCACGTTATCGATGTCCAGCTGGTAGCTGGCATGGCCTCCTTTGATGAGTGACGGGTACTCGCGGTACCCGAAGACGCAGTATCCATTGCGCTTGAGTGCCTTCGCGATGACCTCACCAATCGAGTCGATGCCTTGGCCTGATGCGCCGACGATTTTGAGGGAAATGCGGGACAACGGAGAATTATGAATTAGGAATGTGATGCAGCAGGGAGCTTGCTAATGCTCGATGCGAGTTCCTTTGCCCATGCTAGTACTTTCTCTTCTTGTCCGTACGGCTCGTTCACGATTTTCAGTGTCGGGAGTAGCAGTCGGCCTTGATGCATCCGCACGTAGTCTGTCAGCCGGTCAGCAGCCTTGGCGGTGAAGTAATACCGTTCGTCCCCCAGTCCGATGGCAGCAACTGGTTTACCAGCAAGATCCAGCGTTGCCGCACGGTCCATCAGCAACTCGTGCATATAGGGGTTCAGCTGCCCTTCGACGTTGCCGGTATTCCAGGTGCTGGAAGCCAGCAGCAGCACGTCGGCTTTGAGCATGTCCTCGGGCTGCGTCGTCTCGGCTCGTTGCTTGACGATCCGCAGCTGTTGTTCTTCGTTCAATGCATTCATCAAGACGTCCACCACGAACTCGGTGTGTCCGGAGGTCGATGCGTACACGATCGTGAGCGCGCGGTTCATGAGACAATTGTAGATGCCAGCCAATGAATCTGGTAGTCATTCACAGCAAAAAACCGATGTTGTGCAAAGGGGAAGTAGTGCAGGGGCGACGCTGCGTCTCCCGCAACAGTGGATCGGCTTGCTGCTCGTACGAGAGAAAAGTATCGTACGTCAGCTAGTACATTACGGACGATTAGCTCAGCTGGTTAGAGCGTGCGATTCACATTCGCAAGGTCACTGGTTCGATCCCAGTATCGTCCACCATCTGTCTTGAACAACAAAAAAAGGAGCCTTTCGGCTCCTTCTTTGTATCAGAGTTGCTCGACTACGCATCGCAACCGTAGACGGTCTGGCGCTTGTTCTCTTTGCAGCGCCAAGCTGCCTTCTTGATCAGTTCCTCGACTTGCTTGTCGAGAGCGTCGACGAAATCGCCTCCACAGCGCATGTTCATCTTGGAGAGCATTTCTTTAACGCGGGCGGCTACTACACAGCTCATAGAAG
>CAYWEU010000111.1:0-3144 GCA_964457395.1 uncultured Candidatus Peribacteria bacterium | reverse complement strand
GGCTTAAACGTTCCGTTGGGGTAACCGCGAACAATGTCGCGGTTTTTGGCGGCGCACACATACGGCGCAAACCACGCACGCGGGTTCACGTCCGAAAAACACCGTCGAGGTGCCGGAGCCACGTCACTCTTTCCTCTGAAGACGATTTTCAGAAGCTCGGCTCGATTGATCGTGTCTTTGGGCTTAAACGTGCCGTCTGGGTAGCCGCCTAGAACGTCGTGTTCTTGTAAGTACGTCACTGCCTCGCGGTAGCGGTACCAACTGTTCTGCATGTCCGCAAACGGTACATCCGCTGCCGTGACCTGTGGCACCATCTGCATCGAAAATGTCAGGAGCAGCGCGATGATCGTTGCACGGCGAAAAGGCACCGACCAACTGTAGCATGGCTCTCTCGACTCACCGGTAACATTTGTGTATCTTTGTGTCATTCATTGTATTTATTGCCTGGCCTTACCTCATCGTGAAAATGGTCAAACTGTTAGATTCTGTTTATTTCTATGGCAAAAAAACGCTTAAGTAAGCTGACAGTGGTTTATCCAGAAATAATTCAAAATGGGTGGAACCAACTCAATCAGCTTCTTTCTTTCGCTTCTCCCACTCTAGTAGTGCGCCGATTTTGCGTTCCATGGGGTCCGCACGGCGAAGGAGCGCAATCTGCGAACGGGTGAGAATCTCATAGTGACGGACGTTGTCGATGTACTCGGGGATGTACCAGACATCATCCTCATCGGTCATCCATCCGCGCGCATCGAACCGCGACAGATCAACCGGTCGTGAGTACGAGCGTAGGACTTTCTTGCCGCGCGGTTCGGTATATTCGTGGAAATACGACATCGCAAGTTCCCGGACGGTTCTGTAGACCGGGTCTCTGTAGCGCAGCGTGCCGTGATTGGTTTTGCTGATGGCGCCGTAGTGGCCAGAGCGCTGGAACAGCGCAACCACATGGTCGTAATCGTCATCAGTCACCTTCAGGTCCAGAACCAGAGGCCGGTGCCCAATTAAACGGAGCGCGAGTGCGGCAAGCATCGCCCCCTCCATGCAGTGCGCGGTCCGCTGCCGCAGCACGCGGCGCGGAGACATGCACGTCTCGCCGCCTTCCTCAAAATTGATGGACAGCGTGTCCAAAAAGTCCTGTATTTTCTGCGGAGTGCTCAGAGGGCGCAGTACGCCTAGCTCTTGCTGGGTTAGTCCGTACATGGGCGGAGTATAGCGGGTGAACTGGTCAGTGCTTGCTACTTTTGGCTGAGAGCCTCGTCGCGGCAAAGTTCCATCCTCTAGCTCCGATGATGTGATTCATGTCAGCACGAAGACAGATTTCTAGATAGGTTCTTTGATTTCCTCCGCCCAATTACTAAGTTTGCTGTTATTCACAATTGTTTCATCATACTCATAGGGAGCAAGAACGACTATTGTGACGTCTTTCTTACCGAACTCGCGGCGCAACTCGTCGATGGTTTCGCGAATGCATGTCTCCCGAGCTTTCGGTGTGGCCAACTCTGGCGAACCTGTAAAGTCGACGAGGAGTCTCAATTCTTCCATGGGGAAAAATTCTAAGCTGAAGTGAATGTGGAATCAAGTTTTCTCCAAACTATGGCATAGGTTATTTCGATGCGAACTATTGGCTCTGCTTCCTTCGACGGAGTTCTCGGCGCACTTCCGCCTCTATCTGGTGGCGTTGCTCGGGGTCAAACCCCACCCTAGTGCGGTACACGTACTTCTGCAATTCGAGTTCTGCTCTCAGGTTAGGATTCGTTGCGACTTGGCCCGATAATAGATCGCAATACGACGCCAGCGATTCGAGTTGGCACATGCGGAGCAGGAGCAATCCCGGAGTCTGCTTTATTGATCGATCAACCCGTTGTTCAGCTACTATGTCGTCTTCATCGCATTCTTTCGGAGACAGGGCTAGTGGTGTTCTATTAGGTTGCACCGAACTGTATTACCGGCGGGATAGGCCCTTGTCAACTCTGTTCTTTCCAAGGCAGTTTCTGGACGAAGCCGGATGGCGGAGCTGAAACGAAAAAGCTGGAATCGCGGTGGATCGTTGTTGACAGATAAGTCAAAATTCTGTAAAAGAACATCATGTCTCGCCGTCGACGTTCGCACGAAGTGTCATCTGCTCAGCCAGAGAACAAAATCACCAGACGCTTGTTCATTGGGACTGCGGCTGCTGCGGCGCTTGGATTGGGTGTTGAATGCACGCGGCGAGCGATGCGGGACAGGATCGGTCAGTCATGGGAGACAACGGAAAGGCAGCTCGACAGAACCGAACGATTCCGGAAGGCGACCGCAGAGTTGGAGAAGCTTGGTGCGACCGTGGAATGGAATCATCCGCCTGAAGAATGGAAGAATCCCGTCTTCGTTCTCGGCACAGCCCACGTGCTCCCGGGCAACAGGGTAGCTGACGACCTGCACGCGGAAGCGATGCAGCAGGAATTTGAAGTCCAGATGGCCCTCGTGCGGTCGGGTATGCGGCAGTTCCTGCTGGAAGGAATGCCCTCCAACGAGACGCTGATCAAGAATGCAGAGATGATCGCATACGAATCTCACGCGGGAGGGCAAGCATTCGAGGTAATCCTGCTGCCCCGAAGGCAAGCCATCGGCCTTGCCGAGCGCCATGGAGACGATCGAAGCCGGAATGTATCCCCTAAGGAAGTGAGGGATTTTTTTAGCAATCCGGCTGAGTTCATTCGTTTTGCGCATCGGTGCTCCGGCAAAACATCCAGCCCCACGCATATCGCATTGCAGCTCTGCCATCCTGCGTGCCAGATGAGCGGCGCCGAGAATCCAGCAGATTTCCCTCAGCTCGTGGAGATGACGCGGAGCTTGAATGATGTGGTTGAGCTTCTTGATCGATTCGAAGCAGATGTGTTGAAACAGAGCAAGGACGGCATTTTGCGAACGAGCGTCAACAAGCGGGGCAATATCCATGTCGTCCAAGTGGGACAATCCACATATCCCGTTAATGATCTCGTGCGGGCGCTGCGCATCATGCTTTTGGAGGATAAAGCCTTTGAATCATTGCACAGGGAACGAGAACGCTATGCCCTCACTTTGAGTGGGGAGGTCATCGACCTGGGCATCGAGCACGCACCTTTCTTCACCGCCATGCACAAAGAAAGTCTGCAACGATCCGTCGGTGTC
>CAYWEU010000110.1:0-2931 GCA_964457395.1 uncultured Candidatus Peribacteria bacterium | reverse complement strand
TTGGTTCAAACCCTGGGGCTGGATCTATCGGCCAATATACACCCCCTTGGCTGGTAGGGGTCGCATACGGTAACACCGTAATGATAAACCAGCTCCCCATCATTACCCCTTTCGCATTGCTATCTACTGCTCCGAATTCGTCAGTCCTTCGCGCACTTCGTACTTCGAACCTTGTGCCTTGAGCATTTTCTCGCAGAGCTTCTGGTATCCCTCATCAACAGCGAAAGGGCACCCACCAACTCGCAACTGCGTACGCAAGTCAATTTGCTGTGCAGAAGTGAGATCGTTAAACCGCAGTTCTTTCTTCACGGCAGGCGCAACGCTCGATGCAGTCGTATCGCAAGGATTCACGCTGCTCTGTGTCGCACTCTTTTTGAGAGATGAGGCATCGTTTGGTGTCACTGTCGGCAGGTATCCAAGCGATGAATACTTCTCTCGGCGTTGCAATCGGAATTCCTTGGCGTCGAACAGGTCCAGCTGCATATCGCGCGGCGTAAACTTGTTATGGATTTCGCTAGAGGTCGTCCGCGCAGCGGCATTGTGCAATTCGCGATACGACGGACGCACTGCTGCGCTCGTGATCATGGGAACCGCGACCGTAATGGCAATGACTGCCAACATCGGCTTGAGGTACTGCTGTTGCTTCTTCATAGTGGGAGTGGGTATTTGTTAGGTTTATTATACATCAGAGGGGGTGAAAAAGCAATGATTTATGCGTGAGGAAAACGAACCTGCCTGCCGGTAGGCAGGGATATCGAAGAGGCTCCTCGATTTCCTCGATTTCTTCTCAATATTCGTCGATTTCTTCATCGTAGCCCCGCCGCCTTCTTTGCCCGTTCCAGCGTTGCGCTGGCTATCTTGCCTGCGGCCTTAGCCCCATCAAGCGTCACCTGATGGACGACATCCGGCTTTTTTGTCAGTTCCTCTCGCTTCGTACGCATGCCACCGAAATGATCCATATACGCTTCGAATAACATCTTCTTGGCATCGCCGTAGCCCAGCCCCCCAGCCCGGTACGTGTCGGCCAGAGTTTTGGCCTCAGCCGCCGTCAGGAACAGCTTGTGGATCTTGAACACCGTGCACGAGTCTGGGTCTTTGGGCTCGGCAACGTCCTTCGAGTCCGTCACGATGCTCATGATCGCTTTTTTAATCACTTTTTCATCGCCGAAAATCGGAATCGTATTATTATAGCTTTTGCTCATTTTGTGTCCATCGATGCCCGGCACGACTGCCACGTCTTCTAGAATGATCGGCTCGGGCAGAACAAATACGTCCTGCTTGAACTGTGCATTAAACTTTCCTGCAATGTCCCGCGCCATTTCGACGTGCTGTTTTTGGTCTTTGCCGACAGGCACGTTGTCGATGTCGTAGAGCAAGATGTCGGCCGCCATGAGCACCGGGTACGTAAACAGCCCGGCAGAAGACGCGATGCCTTGCTTCACTTTGTCCTTGTAACTCACCGCCCGCTCAAGCAAGCCCATAGGCGTCACCGTCAGCAGCAACCACATCAGCTCGGCATGCTCCGGCACATCGGACTGGAAGAACATGATGGATGTCTTGGGGTCGAAGCCGCACGCTAAACAATCGAGCACGGCATCCTGACGATACGCACGCAATAGCTTGGCATCTTGCACCGTAGTTAGGGCATGCAAATCCACGACGAAGTAAAAACTCTGATCGGCTTTTGTCGCCCATTGCAGGTTGGGTTTCATCGACCCGAAGTAGTTGCCAAGATGTAATGAACCGGATGGCTGTATGCCCGAGAGTACACGCATGAAAGAAGTGTAACACGAAAGTTCGAAGCCCGAAGAACGAAGTTCGAAAAGACCAAGTCCTAGCCTTTCTTCTCCGTCGCCTTTCTCATCTCGTTGAGTATTTTCGTAAACTGCTTCGGCAACGGCGACTGCAGCTTGAGCCATTCCCCTGTCAGGGGGTGCGGGAAGGAAACGGACGACGCATGCAAGAAGAATTTCTGCAGCTTGAACCTGCGCTCGAACTTTTTATTAAAAGTCTTGTCGCCGTGCTCATCATCCAGCACCAGTGGGTGCCCAATCATCGCGAAGTGTCTGCGGATCTGGTGGAACTGCCCTCGCTCGATTTCCGCCTCGGTGAGCGACACCGGCCCGATCTCCTCCAAGACAGTGTACGTTGTCGCAGCTGCGACCTTGCCCTCGCCGGACCGTGGAGACAATGGAATCTCGATGGTGCCTTTTCTCTGCTTCGGTGTACCGACCAGTATCGCAACGTAGCGCTTTTTCCACCCACGAAAATCGTGCGCAAGTATCGCGTCCAGGGCAGTAGCGCTCTTGGCAAACACGACGACGCCAGATGTTTCGAAGTCCAGGCGGTGCACCGGCCGCAGACCCGGGTACTGTTGTTTGAGAAAATCGAGCAGCGGCAACTTGCCTACCGGACCCTTGCCCCGGACAACAAGCTCATTTGCCAGCTTGGTCACCGCGAGCAGGTGCTGATCCTCAAACAAAATGCGATCAACAGAGATGCTCATGGCAGTACTGTACGCTTACTTCAAAAGGAGGTCAGGCTCGTGGTGATCGGGAGGATCAAAACCTTGCTTCTCTGCTTTCTTTCTCTCGGCTTCACGATCGTCTTCTGCATCGTATTCATCTGACTCAAGACGCTCGTTTCGATTGCCCGACACTCCAGCGATTCCACTCTGTATTTCCCGAGCATACTCACTTGCATCGAACTCTATTCTCACGAGAGTACTAACGGGCTTTTGTGAAGCCTCTTCTATTTCTGGTACTACTGGAACGGCTTCTTGGGATTGCATAGAGAATTGTGAGGAGTAGAACGCTATTGTACTAATAAATGCGTATCTGTCAATGGCAGCAACAACATCGGAATAAATTCCTTGACAGTCTCGCCGTTAGCCGCCGATTTAAATCGGCGGCTAACGGCGAGACTGTCAAG
>CAYWEU010000109.1:0-2774 GCA_964457395.1 uncultured Candidatus Peribacteria bacterium | reverse complement strand
ACCGATCAACGGCCCGCACCGCGAGCGCGGGATGGTCTTCGAGAGCTTCGCGCTGTTCCCGTGGATGACCGTAGCCGAGAACATCGGCAGCGGCATGCGTTTTGCCGGCGTCGACCCCGCGCGACGCACAACAGTCGTCGATCGCTACTTAGAAATGACCGGCCTGACGGCCTTTGCCTCCGCGTACCCCAACACCCTCTCGGGCGGCATGAAGCAGCGTGTGGCCATCGCGCGCACGCTGGCCAGCGACCCCAAGATTATTTTGATGGACGAACCCTTCGCCGCATTGGATGTGCAAACACGCTCGCAGATGCAGGAATTCTTGGCCGCCTTGTGGGAGAAAGAACATAAGACAGTCGTCTTCGTCACCCATGACATCGAAGAAGCTATTTTTCTCTCTGACCGGGTTATTTTGCTCACACCCAGACCCGCGAAGATTAAACGTGAGTTCGTCGTGCCCTTTCCCTCGCAGCGTGTGCATGAGCTGAAGCTCTCGGAAGAGTTTTTTAATCTTAAGAGAGAGATAATGAGGTTGATGTAGGATTGTACGCGGGCCGAACGCCCGCTCCCGTTCCAGAATATATGTATTTTTTTGGTCATAGCTGCAAGCAAGAAGCAAATGCTTGAGCTTGAAAATAAAACTACTGTTGATCGAATACAGACATCCAGTTCGCAACCTTGGAACGGCAATGGGGCCGTTAGGAGGGTAAGGGGGTGTCGGGGGCCTAGGGAACCGAACAAGGTTCCCTGGTCCCTGACAAAGAAAGCCGAAGGCTTTATCGCTCGGACAAAAAAGTACGAAGAGAAAACTAAAATCATTTCTCAATCATTTCATACTTTTTGAGTACCTGCTCCGCAATCACCTCCCTCACAGTCGCATCTGCAATACGCCCAGTGAGGTCCTCCAAAAAACCCTCCACATACATGCGTTTCGCAAGCGAGACGTCTATGCCGCGCGCGGCAAAATAAAAGAGATCTTCTTCTGTCACGCGAGACACAGTCGCACTGTGGCTGGCTTTTACGTCGTTGGTTTTGATCTCGAGCCCGGGAACCGCATCGACTTTCGCAGTCGAGTCGAGCATCAACACGTCTTGTGTCAGGTAGGTATCCGTCCCCTGTCCTTTGGTGTCGATGGCGATCATGCCCTTGCAGGTGATGTGTGCACTGCCTTGGGCAACGCCCTTCATGGTTATCTCGCCTCTGCCACCCTCCGCCTGAAACACATTCGACGCACTCAGGTAATGATCTTCCTTGCCCTTCGCGTACGCGACCCACGAGATGTCACTGCGTGCGTTTCTTCCTTCCAGGAATGTCACCGCCTCGTGCACGCTCTTGGACCCGCCCAACGACGCGTGATGGGAAGACATCTCCGCGCCCTCCCGCAGCGTAACATGCTGCAAGATACTGCAGCCGACATCGGGGGATACGAGCTGGATGCACGTAAATTCGCAGCGGGCCCGCGCTTCCAACAGCACATACACGGCGACGTTGGTGTTCGGTATCGTGCTCTGGATATCCAGAACAACGCGCGCAGACGATCCTTTCTTCATCCACATCACGAGCAACGCCTGCTTCTGCCGTCCAGTACGCAACCATAGCGTATCGCCTACTGCTGTCTCTGCCGCAATCTGTAGGACATACATGTTCTCTGCCCACATGTGCTTCCATGTTCTGGGCAGCACAGAAGAATCTTTTGCTACAGCGAACGTTACTCCAGGCGGAAGCGCCCCTCTGCCTGCCGATACAAGTTCAAAAGGAGCCATGAAGAAAAGTATAGCGTGCGTGCACATGCAAAGAAACTGTGGTCGGTGCAGAAAAGACCGACGGCAAACGGACAAAAAAAGTCGGGAATATTGTTGAGAACCAAAGCAATGAGAGATACAGTGACCTTTGTATTTATTCCCCCACTTGCCCATGCCAAGCGCAGAAGGATTCGAGAAACTTGATCTACCAATGCCTGCAGTAGAGGCGCCAAAGAAAAATGTTGCCGCGAAAAAATTAGAAGATGACACCAAGGGCAAGCTTGATGAATTACTCGAGAAAGCTCTCTAATAGAATTTTAAAGCCCTGCGATTATCAGGGCTTTTTTTGATGAAAAATTTCACTAGCCAACAGACCCCTCCATCTCCAATTCAATCAATCGATACATTTCGACTGCATACTCCAGCGGCAACAAACGCACAATTGGCTCGATGAAGCCATTGACGATCATGGCCTTGGCCTCTTCTTCCGCGATGCCACGCGACATCAGATAAAATAAATCTTCTTCGGATAACTTGCCTACTGTCGCCTCGTGCGCGATGGTCACGTCGTTATTGCGAACTTGAATGTCGGGAATGGTATCGGTACGGCTGGCTTCGTCGAGGAGTAGCGCGTCGCACTCCACACTCGCAGTGCAGTCGTGCGCATGCGGCGCTATCTTGAGCTGTCCCCTGTACACGGACACACCCCCACCCTTGCTTACCGACTTGCTGACGACATTGCTACTGGTATGCGGCGCCATATGAAACACTTTGGCCCCCGTGTCTTGCCACTGGCCTTTGTTGGCAAACGCGATGGCCATGTGGTCGCACCGTGCACCCTCGCCCACGAGCACACTGCAGGGGTACAGCATGGTGACCCCCGATCCCATGTTTCCGCCGATCCACTCCATGGTCCCGTCGCGCTCCACGATCGCGCGCTTGGTGTTGAGGTTATACGTATCGCGGCTCCAGTTCTCCACCGACGAGTACCGCGCCTTGGCGCCTTGCTTCACGAAGATCTCGACCAGCCCC
>CAYWEU010000108.1:0-4635 GCA_964457395.1 uncultured Candidatus Peribacteria bacterium | reverse complement strand
CACTCTCTGGACCATGTCCAGGTATTTATGTGCGTACTCGCCCCAAGCGACGTTGACCGCTTCGCTCAGAATACGGTCCAGCGTCATCAGCTGTTCTTGGTTCATGTGCGCCATGTTCACCAACCAATACGAGCGTTCCTGCTCGGTCAGCAGGCGGCTTGTTTGCACCTTTGCTCGCAATGCGTCTGTATTCATCTGACTATTATAGCGTATTTTCATCTTTTTTGGAAGCATTGGTCGCCACCCGCGTTTCTGGTATGCTGTCGTCATCGTCTCTCATCTCTCCACTCACTCACAATGCATGTCGAACACTTCGAGAAAGGCGTGAAGTACAATGACCAGGAATTGCTCGTACTGGCGCGGAAAATCGGCAGATTGGCCACGTACTGCACGCGGCTGAAAGACGAGGGATCATCGATTCGCGTCGAGACCGAGGCGCGGGACACGAAAAAGAGCCGCGATATGGTCAAAGTAATGATCACTGTGCGTTTACCCAAGAAAGTGCTGCGTTCGGAGTCTCGCAAATACATGGTGCTCGAGGCGGTGGACAGCTGCGTCGAGAAGCTCGAGTCGCAGATCAAACGCTACAAAGAAGAGCACACGGGCCTTGGTCGGGCAAGAATGCACCGGCACGAGCGAAAGGAGATTATCGGGTAGGCGGTATGAATGCCGCCAAATCGTGATTATTTTTTCTTCTCCTCTTTCTTCTTCTCCTCTTTCTTCGGAGCGGCTTTGTCGTCGGTTTTTGCTCCTGGAGCAGCTCCTGGAGCTGCAGCGGCACCTTCGGCTGGGGTGGCGCCCTCGGCGGTTGCTGCCTCGCCTTCTACTGGGGCGGCGACAACCGGTGCGACTTCTTCAGCACGAGGTTCTTGGACCGTGACAATGACGGTTTCTGGCGACTCGTCGAGCGTTACGCCGCTTGGCATGACGAGTGACGACATCATGATGGAGTCGCGGAAGTTCGCCAGCGAGTCGAGCTTGACGACGAAGTGATGCGGGATGTCGCTCGGCAGACACGTGACGGTAACGCGATCGTGTACTGTGACAAAAATGCCTCCGAGGCCTTTGACGGCCGGAGACTCTCCTTCGAACACCACAGGGACGTGCGTGGTAACCTTCTTGCTCATGTCGACAGCGTAGAAGTCGACGTGCTCGTAGCTTCCGGACACGGGTTCAAAGCTGATAGAGTGGATGAGTGCGGGGATTTTCTTGCCTTCGACATCCACCTCCACCAGCGTGTTCTCGCCGGCTTTCATGTACACGCCATGCAAATCCTTCATCTTGCACTTGATGGACTGATTCTCGGTTTTGTTGCCGTAGATGACGCCTGGGACATCGCCGCCTTTGCGCATGATGTTCACGCTCTCCGCAGATGCCCGTTTGTTCACCGATAGAGAAATAGCTTGCGTCATGGTTGACACACAGTAGGGAAGTGAGGGATAGGCGTCAAGGCTTCAGCTACGCGCGGAGCGCGATCCCCATTTCCAAAAATACTTCATAGCGCTCGCCACATGTATTCGCGTCGTTCTGTTTGTGAGCAGCGAGAGCATGCCATGTCCGCTCAAGCGCCGTTCGCGGTCTTGCACACGGATGTCCGGCGCAAACAGCACCTGCTTGCCGAGAGCGTGGCAGCGGCGGCAGAGGTCGATATCTTCGAAGAACAGGAAAAACCGCTCATCGAAGCCGTGCAATTGTTCGAAGAGCTCTCGCCGGATCAGCAAACATGCGCCGACCAGCCAATCGACGCGGCGTATTGCCTGGGGTTCTTCGACAATCTCTTGGTGATATCGCTTATGCCAACGTCTGGGCATCAGGCGCTTTCGTACCAGATCGCGCAGGCTCGGAAACGCTCTCGCAGACGGACGGAGCATGCCGTTTGGGTACTCCAGCCCCGGACCGACAATGCCGACATCCTCGTTGTCGTCGAGGACGCGCACCATGCGTTGCACGGCGTCTGGCGGCAAAATATTATCCGGGTTCACGAAGAGTAAAAACCTTCCTTTTGCATAGCGAGAAGCCATGTTATTGCCACGGCTGAAACCCTCGTTCGATGGGTTTTCGACGATCCGCACACGGGGAATGCTACTCAGCGTTGCACGAAATGTTCCGATGGAATCATCCTGCGAATGATTGTCTACGATCAGTATTTCCATATCGCTGGCGATCGTCTGCTTCCTCAGTGACTCGATGCAGCACACCGCGTCTTTGGGAGAGCGATAGTTGAGGACGATGGCGGAGACGAGAGGGAAAGACACGTGGATAGTGTAGGGAATACGGTAGTATATTCCCATGCCCCCGGCTGCTGATCGTTTGGGAGATATCCGCCGTCGCCTTGCGTCCATCTCACAAGGTCCGGGAGTCTATCGGTGGCTCGACAAAGACGGAGGGGTCTTGTACGTCGGCAAGGCCAAGAGTCTGCGGAACCGGTTGCGCAGCTACGTGCAGAAGAAAGGCCCGAAGCGCTCGGCATGGACGGATATCCTCGTCAGCCACATCGCCGACTTCGATGTCACGGTGACAAATACAGAGCTCGAGGCACTGATGCTTGAAACAAACCTCATCAAAGCACTGCGGCCGAAGTACAACATTATGATGAAAGATGATAAAAATTACGTGTATCTGCGCATCAGTGTTCAGGACCCCTACCCGCGCATAGACGTTGTTCGCCGCATGGAAGACGACGGCGCGCGGTATTTTGGCCCCAAAACCAGCGGGGAAGAGTTGCGGAAGACGTTGTCCTTCCTGCGTACACTGTTCCCATTTCGGACGTGCAAGATGGGGATACTACCAGCAGAAAATAGAAATTCTCTTCAACTTGAAGTGACCTGTCACGACCGTGACAGGCCGACACCGTGCATCGATTACCACATCAAACAGTGCATTGCACCGTGCATCGGCACCGTGACTCCAGAGGAGTACAAGCGGCAGTGCATCGATGGGGTTCTGTCGTTTTTCCAGGGAAAGTATCAGGATGTAGAACACATTTTGCGCGCGCAGATGGAAAAGGCGGCTCTGGAAAAGAAATTCGAGCGTGCGGCGCAGCTGCGCGATCATCTCAAAAACATCCAACGCATTACCGAGAAGCAGCTGGTGTCGGACACTTCTCACGCGAACAGTGACATCATCGGCGCTGCGTTGCTGTCTGGGCGCGCGCACGTGGTGATACTCAAAGAGCGCGATGGCAAGTTGGTCGGGGAGGAGTCGTTTGCGTTGCAAGGACAGGCCGAGAGCATCGCCGAAGTACTTGGCCAGTTCTTACCCCAGTACTACACAGAGACTGCCGACGTGCCAGACGCCATCGTTGTCGGTGACTCACCCGAGGATCGCGATGCGATAGAGCAGTGGCTGATGCAGCTGCGTGGCAAACATGTTGCCCTGCATGTGCCAGAGCGCGGAAAAAAATCAAAACTCCTGTTGCTTGCAGAGAAGAACGCAGACTGGAAAGCTCGCCAGCAAGAGGCCAAGTGGGAGGCCGAGATCCGCAAACGCGGTGATGCGCTGAAAGAATTGCAAGCGTTGCTGCAATTGCCACACCCGCCAAAGCGCATTGAGGGCTACGACATCTCGCACATGGGTGGAGCCGAAACAGTGGCCAGCATGGTGGTGTTCGAGGGCGGGCAGCCCAAGCGGCCGCACTACCGGTCGTTTAACATCCGCACGGTCAAAAAGGGGAATATCGACGACTATCAGTCGCTTCGCGAAGCGCTGAAACGGCGGCTGATGTATTTGGTCCAGAGTATCGAGAAAGAAGAGGATTTGTGGGCGGAACAGGGAATTGCCTTCGGCAAAGCGCGCAAGGACGAGACGAGCACGATACAAGGGATGATCACAGAGCATCCGTACGAACTGTCGAGTGCCGACATCGATTACAAAGAATTTGTCGTTGCGCGCAAGGACGAAGACGTCATCGGGTTCATCCGGTTGACCAAACACCCCGGTAACATTGCCGAAGTTCGGTCCGTACTCGTTGCAGGGGATCATCGCGGCCAGAAGCTGGGACAGTTTCTCATCCGCAGACTGTGCTCCAAGTCCGATATCCGCAAGCTCTATGCCGCCATCGATCCGGCGTTGGAAGAGTACTACGCACAAATCGGTTTCCGATATATCCAGAGCCCGCCGCAGGTGCTGCAGCAGAAACTGGAGAAGGGCAACGTCGATCGTCCGGAGATTCCTTCGGGCATCGTCATGGCGTACGAACGCAAAGAGCACAAGATCGATGAGTCGTTCTCGACGACGCCAGACTTGATCCTGATCGACGGCGGCAAGGGGCAACTGTCGACGGTGAAAGACGTCATCGACCAGCTCAAACTGCCGATCGCGGTGATCTCGATTGCCAAGCGCGAAGAAGAGATTTTCATTCCGAGCAGTCCCGTGCCGATTGTCGTCCCCAAAGAAGCACCTGCGCAATTTTTGCTGCAGCGCATCCGCGACGAGTCGCATCGCTTTGCCAATGACAGGCGCAAACGCCGCGCGAAGTCCGAGGTCATTCGCTCCGCATTGGACGAAATTCCCGGTGTCGGCCCCTCGCTCAAGCAAACGCTGCTCGCGCAGTTTGGATCGGTGGACAACGTGAAGAATGCATCTAACGAAGAATTGCGACACGTGCTAACCGAAGCTCAACTAGAAGCATTGCGC
>CAYWEU010000107.1:0-3884 GCA_964457395.1 uncultured Candidatus Peribacteria bacterium | reverse complement strand
CCGCTACATCGCCGATATCTCGAAAGCCAAGAAAAAGCTGGGGTACCAACCGAAGGTATCGTTTGATGAAGGGATAGTGAAGGCGGTGGAGTGGTATGAGAAGATGGGTAAGTAGTGGCATCACTACCCACCTGTCTACCCTTTCTTCTCCTCGTGATACACCATATCGATATTCACCTCCCATAAATTGCTGTTATCTGTCCTGCCAGTCACGATATTGTCGACTGCGAGCATGGCCGTGAGCATGCTGTGGTCTTGGTTGTTGTAGCGGTGCATGCCGTTGCGGCCGATGAGGTAGAGATTGGAAATTTTCTGCGTAAATTCTCGAACAACGTGCAGCTGCGTGTAACTGCCGGTGTACGAGGGATATGCCTTGGGCATACGAAGCACGCAGCCATCGAGCACGTCTTCTTTGCGGATCATCCCGATAGTTTCCATTTCGCGAATTCCGAGGGCGATCATGTCTTGGTCTGGCAATACCCAAAGGTCTCCCCCCTCGTTGACGAAGTACTCCAGCCCTATCCACACCGTGTTCTTGCGATCGGCGACCATGTATGGGCTCCAGTTGTTAAATACTTGCACACGACCGACGCGCACGCCGCCCTCTTGGATGTAGATCCAGTTATCCGGAACAGTCGCCGCAGGCTGCTTGCCGCGCTCTTGCACGTGCATCTTCTTGAGCAGCAAGCCGACTGTCAGAAAGTCGCGGTACTGCAGCCCTTCGGCGACCTCGGTGACAAGCGCCGGAGGGTGTGGCGTCATCATGCCGATAAGGTGCTTGATGGGCATCGTGGAGAAAAAATAGTCGCACGCCACGCGCGTGCACTCACCGGTCTGGACATCCTCGACCGTGACAGCGTTCACGCGACCGTTGTCCGTATGCACGCCGGAAATGCGCTTGTGCATATGCACCTGTCCGCCGCAGGCTTGCACCTGTCTCGTTACTTCTTCCCACATCTGCCCGGGGCCAAACTTGGGGTAGTAAAACCGCGTGATGAGGCTGGTCTCACGCTCTTCTTGCGATTTCTTAAAGTCGCTGCTGAGCAAGTCTCTGATGGCGTGCGATACTGCTCGTTTAAGCGACAGCCCCTTCACTCGTTGAGCACCCCAGTCTGCACGGATCTGGTGGCATGGCACACCCCAGACTTTCTCTGTATATGCTTCGAAAAATGTCTTGTAGAGCCGACGACCGAACCGGTTGATGTAAAACGCATCCAAGTACGTCTCGTCACGCAACGGGAACGTCTGAGCTTTGATGTAGCTGCATCCGATGAGAAATGTATTCAGAAACCCCAGCTTCTTGGCTACCAGAATAGTAATGCCGATGGGGTACGGAAAGAAGTGCTTACGATAGAAAATGCGCGACAGTCTTGGTCGCTGGAGCATGACGGCATCATCTTGTTCAGGATCGGGTGCTGGGAAACGCTTTCGTAGACCGGATGAGGACTTTGGACTTGGGACTTTGGACTTGGGATCTACACATTGAGAATCATCTTCTTTCCTAAGTCCTAAGTCCTCTGTCCTAAGTCCCGCACATTCTGGACACAGCAATTCGATGATCGACTCGGTTGCATAGTTGATGTCGTGATCATTCTCAACCGTGTCCGCACTTGGCTTGCCCTGCAGCGGCAAAATGTTGAACCACCAACGCATGACAGCGTCGCTTTTTGAGAAAAATCTGTGTCCACCGATGTCGATGCGGTTATTTTTGTAATTGAAGGTCTGCGCGATGCCCCCGATGGCGCCAGTTGACTCGTACACCACCGGCAGAACGTCTGTATGTTTGAGTAATTCGTACGCAGCAGTAAGACCTGCAGGCCCGGCCCCCGCGATGATGGCAATCTTCTGTGGCATCAGTAGGGATTGTACCTGATGTCTTACACCGACGCGGAAAT
This sequence comes from uncultured Candidatus Peribacteria bacterium, assembly GCA_964457395.1. GTDB lineage: Bacteria > Patescibacteriota > Gracilibacteria > Peribacterales > Peribacteraceae > CAVZXD01. The sequence goes on along the minus strand of CAYWEU010000107.1, from coordinate 1,989 downwards.
GCTGAACTCCACCGGCGGAGGCGATCGGCGGAAGACAAACCCACTGGAGAAGAAGTAATTCCAAAACGCAGTGATGCCGATGGCGAGGGCCTTTGCGAGCAGGGCTACCGTGACGTCTTCCAAGCTCAGATAATGCGACCCCAAGACATAGAAGGCGGATGCAAGCGTGTAGTTGATGATGAACGCCATGCCGTAGACAATGAGAAACCGTACCGTCTGCTCTGCGGCTTTCTTATCGCGATTGCCAAACGTGATGTACTTATTGAAGAAGAACACGAACACAAGGCTGACAAGCCCAGAGGGAATGTACGCGATATGCACATCGATTAAAAAATAGTCGACCAAGATGCCGATGATCGAAAACTCGAGCGTCGCGCCAAGCAGACCGCAAATGCAGAATTTCAAACCCTGTTTCGCATGTTTGCGCACGCGAGGATGACGAAGAAGGCGCTTCATGAGCGAGGGGAGTATAACAGCAAGGATAGAATGAAGACCAGAAAAGGACGAGTTTCAAGTTTACTGGTTTGATGGTTTACTGGTTTCTGTTGTTGCATATGCAAACCAGTAAACTCACGCAAACCTTGTTACACCTCCTCTTTTCGTTTCCACCCCTTGAACGTCTTCTGCAGACCGGTTTTCAGCGGCGTCCACGCGAGTGTTGTCAGTACAGGGTGCAGCGGCAGTGTTGCGCTCGTCCGTCGGCCGTCGGGTTTGGAGGTATCGAAATGGATGGGTATCCCCGGCTTAACGATATCGCGAATCGTTTGGGCTAAATCTTTTACGGTCGTGACATCCGGCGGCATGATGTACTGGATCCCCGTGCACCTGACGTCGATCAACGTGAGCGCCGCGGATATCAAATCGTCCACGTACATAAACGCCCGCTGCTGCTCCCCGCTGCCCCATACGTTCAGCACATCGTCAGAGTCTGCTTTGACCATAAGAGAAGGAATCACATTGCTCTTGAGTGAGAACGTATCACGTTCGCCATACACACCCACGGGCCGGATGATGAGCAGTGGGAACTGATATTGCCTCGATGCGGCGATCCATAATGTCTCGCACAAAGCTTTGCCGAGTGTGTAGCCATTCAGCTGCTCGTGCTGGGCGAGAGCAATGACATCCACCGAGGGCGGCACGTTCGCGCTGCTGAAGAACGTCACCGACGTTTTCGGATGATCTTTAAGCGCCTGAATGAGGGCCAAACTCATCGAAACATTGCCAGAGAGCACGTCGCTGCAATGCTCTTTGTGAAATTCATCGTTGCGACGATGCGAGGCCAAGTGAAAGACATGGTCCATACCGGCGACTAATCGACTGCAGTACTCGCTGTCGCGCAGATCTCCTTCTTGCCAATCGATCTTCGCACGCAGCTTGGAAAGCGACCGGTAATTTTGCGCCCTAATAGGTACGCGCACCTGCGCTCCTGCTTTGATCAAGCGCTCCACCAAAACACTTCCTACGAAACCGGTTCCGCCGGTGACCAGCACCCGCCGACCTTTCCATGATGTTGGAGTCATGGGTACGAGGGTAGGCAACGCGTTGATGAAAGGCAAGGAACTCCTCCTCGGACTCCTGTACACTTCTCGCGCATGCGTTTTACTTTTCGCTCCTATCCCGGCCGCCTAGACTTTGTCCGCGACGTCATCGGCAACAGATCCGTATCGCTCCTCGACGTTGGGAATTTGGGCGATGGAGAGTCGACCTGCGCAACGCTAAAAAAAGATGTGGAGCGCGGCGGCGGAACATACTACGGCTTAGACAGCAACGAGCCGCTCACCCGCAAATTGAATCTTCCAAACCAAACCGTCGGAGACCTGCACGCAACGGTATTCAACAATGATCAGTTCGACATGATCTACGCCGGAGAAATCATCGAGCATACCTGGACGCCTGCGAAGATGATCGGCGAGTGTCGCCGTATTCTCAGGCCAGGAGGTACTCTGGTCTTCGATACTCCGAACCCGTACTCGATGTACAATATCCTGC
>CAYWEU010000106.1:0-4764 GCA_964457395.1 uncultured Candidatus Peribacteria bacterium | reverse complement strand
ATTTCGGCCGTGCCGTTGCCATCGACGTCCCCCGTCGCAACATATATTCCGCCACGAAAGGAAGAATTGTAGGCCCAGAATTCACGTTTCAACGTTCCATATTCATCGAAAATCTTCAGGTGCGGTCCACCGCCTACTCCTGCTCCGGTCACGATGTCGTTCTCCGTATCGCCATCGACGTCATCGACGGCGACGCGCACATCGCCCGTGAACGTCCGTTCGTACGCAGCGAAGCTATCGACAGGGACTTGGCTGCTCAGCGGCTCGAAACCGAGGACATTGTCCTTGCTGTTGATACCAGGCCCAGTGACTACCAGCGGGGCATCTTCAATCGCTTCCGGTGCGGACGGCGCGAGAGGGTTGCTCGGTGGCAGAATGTCAGCCGGAGTCATCGTCGCGACGATGCCAACAACGACGGCAATGCCGAGACTCGTGACAAGAACCTTGACATTGGAACTGCCAACAACATTCGTACTCATAGGGGTGCGGGGGATGAATATGTGTTGTACACGATCACAATCGTAGCAGCACACTGGGCATATTCAAGAACACCCCATCAGGATTTAGAGAAAGCACAAGATACGTTGACTACATCTTGGCAAAATGTGCGAATGCTTTGTTCGCCTGCGCCATCTTGTAGACGTCTTCTTTTTTCTTCACTGCAGCACCCTGTTCTGTAGAAGCATCGAGCAGCTCAAGAGCGAGTTTTTCAGCCATCGGTTGGCCTTTGCGAGCCCGAGCAGCAGTCAAGATCCAACGGATCGAGAGTGACTGTTGGCGCTTTGGTGACACTTCCGTCGGTACTTGATACACGGCTCCGGCGATGCGTTTGGGACGGACTTCGATGAGCGGTGTGGTGTTGACCAATGCTTTGCTAAAGACGTCCATGGGTTCGTCTTTCGTGCGTGTTTTGATCACGTCGATCGCATCCGAGAAAATACGGCGCGCGATCGACTTCTTGCCCTGCTTCATGAGGCAGCAGATGAACTTCTCGACGAGAGGGTCGGAGCCCTTAGGAATGTACGCTTTAGGACGGGTAGCCATGAGAGCGAGGAATTAAGAATTACGAATTAGGAAGTAAGAATCGAAGGAAGGTTGATTGGAAAGTAAGAAGAGGTAAAAGTAGTAGCATTCATAATTCTTAATTCATACTTCTTCATTCTTATTTTTTCGGTTTCTTAGCACCATAGAGTGATCGGCCTTGCTTTCTATCCCTCACTCCTTCGCAGTCCAGAACGCCGCGAACGATGTGGTAGCGGACACCTGGCAAGTCTTTCACGCGGCCGCCGCGGACTAAGACAACCGAGTGCTCCTGCAAGTTGTGACCCTCGCCCATGATGTACGCGGTGATCTCTTCTCCGTTGGTCAGCCGAACTCTGGCGATTTTGCGTAAAGCTGAGTTCGGTTTCTTCGGCGTCATGGTCGTGACCTTCAGACACACACCACGTTTAACCGGAGCACCGGTACGCAGCTTGACGCGTTTCATGGTCAGCGCGTTCCAGGTGTGCTGCAAGTTCGGCGCCTTGGTGCGCTTGGTACGGGACGTCCGGCCTTTGCGGATGAGCTGATTGATGGTTGGCATGAGTGCGATAATTGATAATTAGCGTGGGGCAGGATAGAGGAGAATCATGAGAAGGAAAAGAACAAATAGTCAATTATGCATCAGCAGCTTCCTCGTCATCAAACCGCTTGCGGTAGACTTCCCCGGCGGGGATCAGGCGACCGATGATCACGTTCTCTTTGAGGCCCTTGAGATAGTCCACTTTTCCCGTGGTAGCGGCTTCGACGAGCACGCGGATGGTCTCTTGGAACGACGCTCCGGCGAGCCAAGAATCCGTTGCCAACGACACGCGCGTCAGGCCCAGGAGCAACTGCTCGTAGGTGGAGTCTGTCTTGCCCTTCTTGAGGGCGCCGTTTGCACGACGGACATCGGAGATGTCGACGACTTCGCCGGGCAGCAACGCCGTGTCGCCACTGTCCAAGATACGGACTTTGCTGAACATTTTGCGAGCGATGATCTCCAAATGCTTGTCGTTGATGGTCTGACCTTGCGAGGCGTAGATGTGCTGTACTTCTTGCACGATGTAATTTTGCACTGCGTACGACCCCTGTTTTTCGAGCAGTTCCTGCAAATTGTAGTGGCCAACGTTCAGCGCTTGGCCGGCCTTGAGGACATCACCGTTTTTCACCAGCAAGATTTCGCGCGAGTGGAACTCGTACGTGCGCTCTTGGATCTCGGCGTGCTTGACGACAATGCGGTCTTTCGTCACTTCGTGCACTTTGCCGGCGATGACGACCTTGATGGTCGACTTGTCGGTCAACGCCTTGGAGATGATCGTGCGCTCTTTGACCTCCTGGCCTTTTTTTATGGTGACTTCGAACCCTGCGGGAACAATGTACGTGTCAGTCCCCAGCTCTTCGCCGGTCACGACGACTGTGGAGATGCCTCCTTTATGTGTCACCTTCACTCGCCCTGCAATGTCCGAGAGCGTTGCCGGCGTGCGCGGCGGGCGGGCCTCGAGAATTTCCTCGACGCGGGTGAGACCTTGCGTGATGTCCGAGCCTTCGGCGACACCTCCCATGTGGAAGGTTCTCATGGTCAGCTGCGTGCCCGGTTCGCCGATGGACTGCGCGGCGATAATGCCAACGGGCGTGCCTTTCTTGACGGTTTTGTTGTCGGACAAGTCGCGACCGTAGCACTTCTGACAGATGCCGTTGTCGGTCGAACACGTGATGACCGAACGCACCGCCACTTCTTGGATCGACTTCTGTTCGTTGATCGCATCGATGAGCGTGCTGTCGATCTCCTGGTTGCGCTTGCCGATGACGAGTTTGCCGACCTTGATGTCCTCGTTGAGCACGCGGCCGAAGATGCGGTTCTCGAACTTCTCGCCGATGCGTTCGGAATCGGCACGAGTGATGATGTGCCCTACCTCGCACTTGCAGTCGTCTTCTTTGATGACGATATCTTGTACGGCGTCGACCAAGCGGCGTGTTAAGTAGCCGGCCTCCGCGGTCTTGAGAGCGGTGTCGGACTTTCCTTTGCGTCCTCCGTGTGTGGCGATGAAGTACTCGAGAATCGTGAAACCTTCTTTGAGGTTACTCTGGATCGGCAGTTCGATGGTGCGACCGGACGGGTTGGCGACAAGTCCTTTCATGCCTGCCAACTGCGTGATTTGCCCCCAGTTACCGCGGGCGCCGGAGTCGATCATGTACGTGATGCCGTTGTACTCATCGTCAGTAAAGTGCTTGATCATGTGCACCGCGATGTCGCTTTTGACCCTACTCCAAATGCGGATGGCATGCTGGTATCGTTCGTCAGCGGTGATCCAGCCCTTCCAGTACTGGTTGTTGATCTTGCGGACTTTTTCGTTGGCTTCGTCGAGCAGCTTGATTTTTTCCTCGGGCACGATGATGTCCGACGCAGCGATGGAGATACCCGACTTGGTGGCATACCGGAAGCCGATGTTTTTGATGTCGTTCGCCAGCTTGGCCGTACGTTCTGCACCGACGAGTTCCAAGGCCTGGGCGATGAGTTTGCTCAGCTTGTCTTTCTTGAGGGTCATGTTGATGCAACCGAGTTCGGGTGGCAAGATTTCCTGGAACAAGAGCCGTCCAGCTGATGTTTCGATAATCTCGGTCTGAATCTCTTTGCCTTTTTCATCCTGCTCGAACAAGGGCACGCGAACGTTGATCTTGGCTTGCAGGTCGATGACGCCGTACTCGTACGCGAGCAGTGTTTCGGACGCAGAACCGAACGTCATGCCTTCTCCTTTCTTGCCATCGTGCATGCGGGTCAAAAAATAACACCCAAGCACCATGTCTTGGACAGGCGTGATGATCGGCTCTCCGGCGGACGGCTTGAGCACGTTGCGCGACGCGTTCATAAACAGACGAGCCTCGCGTTGTGCCTGGTCGGACAGCGGCACGTGCACGGCCATTTGGTCTCCGTCGAAGTCAGCGTTGAACGCGGTGCACACCAGCGGATGGATCTGGATGGCAAGACCTTCGATGAGCTTGGGGCGGAACGCCTGGATGCCCAGTCGGTGCAGTGTCGGAGCACGGTTGAGGAGCACGAACTTGTTCTCGATGACTTCCTCCAAAATGTCCCACACTTTCTTGCTGCCGTCGATGACCATGCGTTCGGCGCTTTTGACGTTGTGCGCGAGTTCGTCACGAATGAGGCGACCGATGACGAACGGCTTGAAGAGTTTCATCGCCATTTCTTTGGGTAGACCGCATTCGTCGATGTTCAAGTGCGGACCGACCACGATGACCGAGCGACCGGAGTAGTCGACGCGCTTGCCGAGCAGGTTTTGGCGGAAGCGTCCCTGCTTGCCTTTCAACATGTCGGACAGCGAGCGCAGTTTTCTGCGATCACCGGCGGTAAAGAGCGCCTTACCGGCACGCGCGGAGTTGTTGAGCAGCGTGTCGACGGCTTCCTGCAACATGCGTTTCTCGTTGCGGTTGATGACTTCCGGCGCGCCGATGCTCATGAGTTTTTTCAGGCGGTTGTTGCGGTTGATGACGCGGCGGTACAAGTCGTTGAGGTCCGACGCGGCAAAGCGTCCGCCATCCAGCTGCACCATGGGGCGCAGGTCGGGCGGGATGATGGGCAACCGCGTGAGGATCATCCACTCGGGCTTGATGTTGGCTTGCTTGAGCGACTGGACGAGCTTGAGACGCTTCATGACTTTCTTGAGCCGCTGGCCGGAACTCTGTTGCCGCTCCTTCGCCAGGTCATCCACGAGCCGGTCGTAGTCG
>CAYWEU010000105.1:0-3749 GCA_964457395.1 uncultured Candidatus Peribacteria bacterium | reverse complement strand
GAAGCGGATATCGCGCACATGAATTTGGGAAAAATATTCGATGTCGTGTACTCGATAGGCGTCCTACATCACACGGATGATCCGACTGCGTCATTTCGGAACATTGCCAAGCACGCCAAGCCCGGGGGCAGGGTGATCGTGTGGGTGTATAGCAAAGCGGGCAATGCGCTCAACCGGTACCTGCTCGAACCGATCAAATCTCTCATTGTACGATTTCTCCCGCGTCCAGTCGTCTGGGTACTGGGACACCTGTTGACGATGTTGGTCTGCATTCCGGTGTACACCCTTTACCTTCTTCCACTGACATTCCTTCCTTTTTATCAGTACTTCCAGAATTGGCGAAAGCTTACGTACCAGCGCAATTTCCTGAATGTCTTCGACAAGCTCAACGCTCCGCAAACCTGGTTCATCACCAAAGAACAAATCGAGTCGTGGTTCTCCGCAGAACAATTCTCGAGTGTCCACATTTCGCCGTATAAAGGAGTGAGTTGGCGGGGGTCGGGAACGAAACGCGGTTAGAACATTTCCATTTTCAATTCTATACTCTCGTTATGTGCGGAATTTGCGGTTTCTCCGGCGAAGACCATTCCAAGGTCGAACGCATGACTGCGGCGCTTGCGCACCGCGGTCCCGACGGCAACGCCGTACTGACAACCCACGGAGTCTCGCTCGGCCACGCACGTCTGGCGATCTTGGACCCCGCTCCTCGGGGCGACCAGCCGATGTGGAACGAGGACAAGACGATCGTCATCGTCTACAACGGTGAGATTGTTAACTACCGTCAGTTGCGCGAAGCCGAGCGGCTGGAATGTAAAACAGGCACCGACACCGAGGTCATGCTCAAGCTCTACGAACGCTACGGCATGAAGTTCGTGGAGATGCTGCGCGGCATGTTCGCGTTCGGCCTCTATGACACGCGCACGAAGCAGTGGCACCTCGCGCGCGACCCCAGCGGCATCAAGCCTCTGTTTATCGCCTACCCGAACGGTACGCTGCACTTCGCATCCGAAATGCGCTCGCTACTGTCCGCGCTGCCGAGCAAGCCGACTCTCAACATGCACTCGCTCTCGTTGTATATGCGCCTGCAATACGTCCCAGGACCGCAGACGATGTGCGAGGGCATTGAGTCGTTACCGCCAGGCACTGTATTGAGCTGGTCCGAGCAAAACGAGAAACGCCAGGCGTTCTCGACCAGCATCCTGCCCATTCGGTACCGATCACCCCAAGAATTTGCTGAGTATTTTCCAGACGTCATGGACATGGCCGTGCGCGACACGCTGGTCTCCGACAAGCCGGTCGGGATTTTCTTAAGCGGCGGCATGGACTCGTCGATCGTGCTGCACCACATGTGCAATCATGCGAGCAAGCCAGTGAAGACGTTTACGGTGCGATTCGAAGCGACGCAAGAAGAAGACGAAGCGCGGTTCAATGCCGATGCAAACGTGGCCAAACAGACGGCAAAGCACTACGAAACGGACCACACCGAAGTCACGCTCACAGCGGCGATGTGCAAAGACATCTACAAAGACACCGCTCGTTCGCTCGACCAGCCCAACGCCGACTCTGTCGCCATGGCACAGTGTGCATTGGCGCGCGAAGCCAAGAAGCACGTGGACGTCGTACTCTGCGGCTCGGGAGGTGATGAGCTGTTTGGAGGCTACCCGCGCTACCGCATCGCCCGCGTACTGCACGCGCTGCGCATGATTCCGTCACCACTGCGCGGTGCTCTCGGCGGCATGCTTGGGTACCCTTCCGACGTCCTGGCACTGCAACCGGGGCCAACACTTGCCGAACGTTTGCTCGCACGATCAACCGCGGAACTGGCGCCGCTCATCCGCGGGAACTGGTTTGACGCGCATGCCACGACGCATTTGTTCGAAGAGCGTTTCGAGAACATCACCGAGGCGGACCCGCTGCGCCAATTCATGGAATTCGACCGGCACCTGTGGCTGGTTGATGAATCGCTGCGCCTCTCCGACGCCGTCACCATGGCCAGCGGTCTGGAGTGCCGTGTGCCGTTTTTGGACCCGCTGGTCATCGCCGCATCGCATGGAACCCAGGCAGGCTGGCACGTGGGGCTGCGCACGACCAAGAAACTGCTCAAGCAAACGTACTATCCCATACTTCCAGCATCGGTCAGACAAATCAAGAAAGCGTCGTTTTACCCTCCGTTGGCAAAATGGCTGCGCCGCGAGTGCGCGCCGCTGGTGAAAGAAGCGTTGGACAACGCACACATCCGTGAACTGTTCGATGTCGATGTCATACGCGAGATCCATCGCAAGCACGTGGCCAAAGAACGATACGGACTGCATACCCTCTCGTCGATCATCCAACTCGGATACTGGTTCGAGACAGTCTTCGATGCGTAACAGTATGATAGAATCGCGCTCGTTGCCGCTCGATGTCATCCGAAAACAATGGCGTATACCATGCGTCCGATGGAGCGTCGTCGCGATCATCGTCGGATGTTTGTTGCGACTGATGAGCATCACCTGGCAGGAATTCCCGCACGGTGATGTCCGTACGGATACTGCTTCTGTTCAGTCATTTGTGACCGACGGCACGTTGCTTATCGATCATACGACAAGTACGGATCCGTATTATCACCATATCGCGTCCTTCGGCGGCAGAATGCCTCTCTATCACACACCAACGTGGGCTGTGATTGCAGGCGTGATCGCAAAAATCACACATCTCGGAGCGCAGCATGCATTCTTGATGCTGCGATTGATGTCTTTTTTCAGCGGTTGCGCGCTGCTCTGGCTTGTCTTCTTGAGAGCGAGACAGCTGTTCGGAAATTCTCACGCAGTATCGTGGGCGGTCTGGATAACCGCGCTGTGTTATCCGCTCATCGATTACTCTGCGAACGGATCTGTGTACTCCGCACAGACAACACTCTTCGTGCTGTGGCTCTGTTGTACGGGAATCCAGCGCCCTCTCCGTCGCGCTGGCGTGCTCGGGTTCCTCGCGGCGATCGCCATACCGCTCCATCAACCGGGCATCGCACTCGTTCCTCTGGGGATCGCCTGGGAGCTGAGCACAACGCACTCCTGGAGACAGAAAGTAAAATCTGTCTTTCTCATTCTCTCGCTCGGCATTATAGGAAAAATGCTCATCTGGGCCTACGCCATGCGGACATTTGGCAACCCGTTTCTGTTGGATGAAGTGAGTGCTGGCTACGTGTACCAGAAAGCCGGCATTCTCCCGAAGGTACAAAACGGAGTCTGGTTCTATGTTGTGCCATGGCGCATGAAGAAATTGATCCTGTACACACTGGTCACTCGTTGGTTCCCCAACAACGTGTATTACGTCATTCGCAAGCTCTTGGTACTGGTGCCGATCGCCTTCCCCGTACTCTCGTTTGGCATCATCGATCAGTTGTTCTCAGTACAGCGGCGACATCGCCTCAAGGCCGAGTTGCTCATGCTGGTCATGTACGGTGTGCTCATCACCGCATGGCCGACCACACACTTCCGGTTTTTCATCACACTGCTGCCAATAATCATTCTGCTCTCGGCGGAGGCTATCTTTGCACTCCCTCCTCGTTGGAAGCGAGTCTTCGCAGTCACGTCGATCGTCGTGTTGCTGTGTGTCGACGTTCTTGCTTACAGATCCAACCCCGCGCACATGGCCTACTACGACGGTGCAATCACGGAAGACGCTAATCATCGCAATGGAGAGTTGTACTTCATCAACGAATACCGGAATTCTCTCCCGACAAATCCATGAAGATAGCATTGCGCATCCTC
>CAYWEU010000104.1:0-3404 GCA_964457395.1 uncultured Candidatus Peribacteria bacterium | reverse complement strand
GGGAATTCAAAAAACGCAGGATGCAGGGGCGATGCCAGGGAAGTAGTTCATTCGTTTTCTTCGTACTTTTTTGTCCAAGCGACAAAAAAGTACCAAAAAAGCGCGTGCGCCTGCCGGCAGGCAGGCAGGCGCCAATTCCCTCCAGCAGACCCCCACCATGGCGCGCGCCTGCCTTGGTGTTGCTATTATCAAATGCAGACATAAAACCTCGCAACGATGGAACGGCCATGGCTGTTAGGAGGGTAAGGGGGTGTCGGGGGCCTAGGGAACCGAACAAGGTTCCCTGGTCCCTGACAAAAAGAAACCAGAGCTTCATTGAAGTACTTTTTTTCGGGAACAAGACAAGCTTCTTTACTCTGCTATTATTCCGCCATGCCAGAGGTTTCGTACCACCACCCTGATTTCTTTGACCGCATTGACAATGCCAAGGGCAAGCATGTGCATCTGATCCTGATCGCCACGAAGCCGGATATCATCAAGCAAATTCCGTTATACCGGGAACTGCAAAAGCGCGGGCATACGGTTGTGCTCGGGCACACGGGCCAGCACTATGACGAGAATTTGAGCGGAGGCATGCTCAAGGAGTTCGGCGTCGAGCCGGACTTTAACTTGAACGTGCGTGGAGCCATGCACGAGGTTGTCAGTCAGATCATCGGTCGTGGGGGAGAGGTGATGTCGCAGCTCAAAGAGCGGGGAAAGATCGTCATCCCGTACGTGCACGGCGACACGACAACGTCCATGGCGGCAAGCATCGCTGGCTACTCGCTTGGGTTTGCCTCGGTGCACGTAGAGGCGGGAATGCGGACACTGACACCAAATTACGAGCGGGTAGCGGGTAGCGAGAAGCGCGTAGCAAACGGCTATTCGCTAACCGCTAACCGCTTCGATGTTGCTCATTGGCATACATTCCTTCAAGACCGCTCCAACTGGGCCCGCGGCAGTCAGGAGCCGTACCCCGAGCAATTCAATACCCGCAGCAGCGAGGCGGCGTCGGGCATTCACTTGGCGCCGGTGGAGCTCGATCGGGAATTTTTGTTGAGCGAAGGTTTTGCCGAAGACAGGGTGTTCGTTGTCGGGAATTCCGTTGCGGATGCGGTTGCGCAGGGGCTTGCGAATGCCAAGAACTCTCCTGTGTTCGAGAAGTTCCCAGTACTCCAAGACGGCGACTTCGTGCGCTTCTGTATCCATCGTCGCGAGAACTGCGCGAGCAAGCTTCGATTCACTGCGATTTTCGAGGCCATGAAGCAGCTCATCGACGCTGGCAAAATAGTGCTGTTGATTTCGCTCTTCCAGACAGAGTCCGCCATCGACACGTTTGGGTTGCGCTCCGAGGTTGAGCGCTTGGCAAAGAACAAGAATTTCGTGTATTCCAAGGTCTGGGCGCAGTACACGGACGTCATCGCCGCCATGAGCCGCGCGGCGGTTTGCGCGACGGACTCCGGCTCGATGCAAGAAGAGATGAACGTCATGAGCGTACCGTGTGTCACGCTGCGTTTCGGGTCTGACCGTAGCGAGTCTGTCATGGCCGGTGGCAACATCATCGCTCCGCCGATCGACGCGGACGTCATTCGCAAGACTATCGAGTTCGCTTGGGACAACAAGGACATGCGCACAGCGCCGAAGTTGTACGGCAAGAATGTGAGTGCTGCGTGCATTGATGCTGTGGAAAAAGTCTTGAAGAAAGGGGAGGTGTTTCGGACCGATGAGGAGCGGCTGGTCATAAAATAATTTTCCGCAGCAGGGACACCGTGTCCCTGTTTCATGTGCGAATGAAAATGTACCTCATGTACACTGACATCGATGCAAAGATTTCGTGAATTCCTGGCTTTGGCATTACTCGTCGTGCTTCCGTTTCATGCTTTGCTCATGACCGTGAGTACCCGCTTGCTCGCTGGGCCGGGGCACCAGCCGCTTCGCATGCTTGCGCTGTGGAAAGAGGGGGTGCTGGGGTTGATACTTCTTTTGGCATTGGCGGAAATCTTTAGGACTTGCATGGAAGAATTACGAAGTAAGAATTATGAAGTAAGAATAGATGCGGTCGATTTCTTGATTCTAGCATTCATAGCTCTTTCGGTGATCGTTTCGTTCGGGGTCAACGCGGTGCCACTCAAGCAATTTCTGTACGGGGTCAAGTACGATCTCGTGCCACTCATTGCATTCCTGATTCTCCGCCGCGTGCCATGGTCCGATGCTTGGTGGTCGCAGGTCCGATCGTTACTCATGATCGCAGGCGGCTTGATCGTTGCGTACGGACTGCTTACGCTCTTCTTGCCTCAGGCACTGTTCACCTGGCTTGGGTATTCGGACATGCATTCGCTGTACTTTGCCGATGGCCCGATAGCAGCATTTCAAAACCTGATGGGTTCCAGCTGGCGCCGGATGCAGAGTGTCATGAGCGGGCCGAACCAGTTGGGGATTTGGCTGTTGATACCGTGGGGGTGTGTGATTGCCGAAGGTGCCATTGAGAGAAAGTTTGCTGGTTTATGGGTTTATGGGTTTGCTGGTTTGTTGTTGCTTGGGCTGCTGCTCACGTTCTCTCGGGCGGCGTGGATCGGGGCGTTTGTGATGTTCATTGTTGCCCTCTGGCAATCGCACGCGCTGTTGAAGGCGCGGTTTTCTGCTCGAACGACGAAACATGCTGCTGTGGGTGCCATGAGCATTGCGATTGTGGTCATCATTGTCGTCTCTGTTACTTTCCCGCAGGTGATCCTGCGACTTGGCTCCTCGCGCGAACATCTGCAACGGCCGCTGCAAGCGGTGCATACAATCATCCAACACCCCCTGGGTCTTGGTCTTGGCAGTGCGGGACCTGTAAGCAATCTGACCAGCGATACGTGTGTGTATTTGGAAGAAGGCTCTGATTCCTCGTGGGCCAAAGCCCGGCCAGACCTATGTGTGTTTGTCGGAAAGCAGCAAACGCAACCTGCGCATGCGTGCAATTGTCCTGTGCTGCCGGAGAACTGGTACTTGCAAATCGGCATCGAGTTGGGAATTGTTGGATTCATTGTGTATCTGATGCTTGTTTTTCTTTTTTTGCGAAAACTACACCCCCCCCACTCTCCATTACCCACTTTCCTGATCTTTCTTGGCATCTGTGTCGCCGGACTCTTTCTCCACGCCTTCGAAGACTCGGCGGTGGCGTACACGATGTGGGTGATGTTGGCAGCTAGTATTGCGCGTACGCAGTAGAAAATTGGCGCGATCAGGCTGCCACGGGTTACACTCCGAGCATGAAGGTTCCCAAGGGCAGCACTGGCACTGAACGAGGGGTTCCGAGTCGAAGTGTTGTGATTCTCGATTTCGGTGGCCAGTACGCGCATCTCATCGCCAGCCGTGTCCGGCGCTTTGGGTATCGATCAGAAATCCGTCCTCCCGATGTCGCTGCATCGTTGCTCAAGGGCGCT
>CAYWEU010000103.1:0-4118 GCA_964457395.1 uncultured Candidatus Peribacteria bacterium | reverse complement strand
AGCGGTTGCCAAGCGGCTGTCCGACCAGAAGGCAGGCAAGGGTATCGTTGTCCGTCGACGTTTTACGACTCCTGGCTCCGACCCCGTCGAGCAGGTCAAGTACGAGAGGCGCACGAGCCGCATTACCAACACCGACGGCTCGGTCGTGTTCGAGATGAAAGACGCGGAGATCCCGGCCGCATGGAGCCAGGTCGCCACCGACATCGTCGTGTCCAAGTACTTCCGCAAGGCCGGCGTGCCGCAGGTGGACGCGCAGGGCAACACGATCAACGACGAGCAGGGCAACCCGGTCACCGGGCCCGAGAAATCCGTAAAACAAATCGTCCGTCGTTTGGCCGGTTGTTGGAGGTTCTGGGGAGAGACACACGGCTACTTCGCGACCAAGCAAGACGCCCAGACATTCGAAGACGAGCTGTCGTACATGCTGGTACATCAGATGGCCGCTCCCAACAGCCCGCAGTGGTTTAACACGGGCTTGCACTACGCGTATGGCATCACCGGTAAGGCGCAGGGTCACTATTACTGCGAGCCAGATACCGGCGAGGTCAAACTCAGCGAGGACGCGTACACTCATCCTCAGCCCCATGCGTGCTTTATCCAGAGCGTTGCCGATGACATGGTTAACGACGGCGGCATCATGGACTTGTGGATCCGCGAGGCCAGGTTGTTCAAGTACGGCTCCGGCACAGGCACGAACTTCAGCAAGATCCGTGCCGCGGGCGAGCCGCTCTCGGGAGGTGGCAAGACGTCCGGCCTCATGAGCTTCCTCAAAGTCGGCGACCGGGCCGCGGGTGCCATCAAGTCCGGCGGCACTACTCGCCGCGCCGCCAAAATGGTGTGTCTGGATGTCGATCATCCGGATATCTTCGAGTTTGTGAACTGGAAGGTGAACGAAGAGAAGAAAGTCGCGGCACTCGCCAAGGCCGGGTACGACACCGACTACAACGGCGAGGCCTACGCGACCGTGTCGGGACAGAACTCGAACAACTCCATCCGCGCGCAGCACGAGTTTTTGGAAGCAGTCGAGAAAGACGACAACTGGGACCTGTACTGGCGTACCGAGTTGCAGAAGGCCAAGGACGAGAACCGCACACCAAAGCCGCTCAAGACCATCAAAGCGCGCGAACTGTGGAACCAAGTCTGCTACGCCGCGTGGGCATGCGCCGACCCCGGCGTGCAGTACGACACGACGATCAACGACTGGCACACGTGCCCGACCGACGGCCGTATCAACGCCAGCAACCCGTGCAGCGAGTACATGTTCCTCGATAACACGGCGTGCAACCTGGCGTCCATCAACCTGCTGAAATTTCTCCGTGACGAAGGCGGCCAGAAAGTCTTCGCGATCGAGGACTTCAAGCACGCGGTGCGCCTGTGGACCATCGTGCTCGAGATCTCGGTGCTCATGGCGCAGTTTCCGAGCAAAGAAATCGCAGAACTCAGCTATACATTCCGCACGCTCGGGCTGGGGTACGCCAACTCCGGAGCCATGCTCATGCGCATGGGTATTCCCTACGACAGCGAGTTCGGCCGCAGCATCTGTGCTGCGATCACGGCCATCCTGACAGGAGAGTCGTACGGCATGTCCGCGGAGATGGCGTCGCACTTGGGAGCCTTCTCGGGGTTCCAGAAGAATCGCGAACACATGCTGCGTGTGATGCGCAACCACCGTAGAGTCGCCTACAACGCGCCGGACGGCGAGTACGAACAGCTCAAGGTCAAACCTGTGGGCATCGATCAGAACATCTGTCCGCATCCGCTGCTCAAGGCCGCGCAAGAAGCGTGGGATAACGCGTTGGAGCTGGGAGAAAAGCACGGCTACCGCAACGCGCAGACGACCGTCATCGCGCCGACTGGCACGATTGGCTTGCTGATGGACTGCGATACGACCGGCATCGAGCCGGACTTTGCGCTTGTAAAGTTCAAAAAACTCGCGGGAGGCGGGTACATGAAGATCGCCAACCAATCCATCAAGCCCGCATTGCAGATGCTCGGGTACAGCGAAGAGTACGTGCATGACCTTATGCGCTACGTTATCGGTAGTCTCAGTTTAGAGGGAGCGCCGCACATCAACCGCGCCACACTCAAGGACAAGGGCTTTACCGATGCCGACATCGCCAACATCGAGAAAAATTTGCCACAGGTGTTCGAGATGCGTTTCGCGTTCAACAAGTGGGTGCTCGGTGACGACACCATGAGGCGTCTGGGCTTTTCTCAGGCGCAGATCGATGATTTCAACTTCGACGTGCTCAGAGGTCTTGGCTTTACCCCAGAGCAGATCGAAGAAGCCAACGTCTACGTCTGCGGACACATGACGGTCGAAGGCGCACCGCACCTTAGGCCCGAGCACTTGCCGGTGTTCGACTGCGCCAACAAGTGCGGCAAGATCGGCAAGCGGTTCATCCACGCCGAGGGGCACATCCGCATGATGGCAGCTGCCCAGCCGTTTATCTCGGGTGCGATCAGCAAGACGATCAACTTGCCCAACGAGGCAACCATCGAGGACTTCAACAGCGCGTACATGCTGTCATGGAAGCTCGGTGTCAAAGCCAACGCGCTCTACCGCGACGGTTCCAAGTTGAGCCAAGCACTCTCCAACAAATCTGATGACAAAAAAGAGGAAGCAGCGCAGGTTGTCGAGAAAATTATCTTCAAAGAGGTTCCTCGTCGACGCAAGCTGCCCGACGAGCGCATGAGCATCACGCACAAGTTGTCGGTGTCCGGCCACGAGGCCTACGTGCACGTCGGCTTGTACGAAGACGGCACTCCCGGCGAGATCTTCATCAAAATGAGCAAAGAGGGTTCTACGCTCTCGGGAGTCATGGATACGCTGGCCCTCTCGCTCTCCATGAACTTGCAGTACGGTGTGCCGCTTGAGGTGCTCTGCGAGAAGCTCGTCCATACGCGCTTCGAACCCATGGGTCGTACCGCCAACAAAGAGATCCCCATGGTCAAAAGTATCATGGACTACCTGGGCCGCTGGCTTGCGCTCAAATTTCTCACCAAAGAGAAAGCCATGAATTTCCACAACAAAGAATTAGTCGAAAAGGCCTACACCGAGGGCTCCAAGAGCCGCGATGCGTTTGCCATGCGCTTGCCTGTGATCGACGAGGGCGATATCGAACAGCGCATGGTGTCGAAGGCCAAGACAGCGGTCGCGGATCCAAAAGCTGTTGGTGCTGACCTGGAAACTGCGAAGCTGCAAGGCTACACGGGCTCCATTTGCGGTGGGTGCGGTTCGACCAAAATGAAGCGCAATGGCTCATGCGAGCTGTGCATGGATTGTGGCGCTACTTCTGGTTGTGGCTAAAAGCGTCACCCTGAGCTTGCCTGCCCTGAGCGTATCGAATGGGTCGAAGGGTGGAGCGACGTCGGGGTGCGGTTAAGGGCCGTGAAAAGGGTCCTTTAAACTCTACTAGCATGCGCAGTATGGTATGCTTACCCTATGTCCGATGCCTTCCTCGATAGCATGCCCAGCCGCGAACGGCACTGGTACGAAGAGCTCAAAAAGCGTTCTCCGGAAGAGTATGAGCGCATTCGCGAAAAGGTCAGGGGACAGCCCGAACGGGCGAAGGAAGAAATGCGCAGGAATGCCGAGTTCGCCGAGTTTAGTTTTGCGATGGAGACAGAGCCGAAGCTCAAAATATCGGTGAAAAATAGCATCGAGGAAAGCATTAAACATAAAGGAGTCGAGAAAGTGGTCGAAGGAAAGCTCGACAAGAAAGCCAAGTCAGCCCTCGAGGCAGGGCACTTCGATGTGATTGTCGACAACACAGAGAAAACTCCGAGGCTCAAAGTTACGCCAAAAGCAGCGGAGAAGGGGAGTGGTGTCGAAGCGCCGATGGGTAACGTGACCGAGGCATTGCCATTGAAGAAGACGTTTCAGGATACATTGATATTGTCGTTCAATATTCGGACGAACAAAAATAAATAAAAATCTATAGAGCCCTAATATAAGACAAAAAATCTGAATTATTTATTTATTCAACAAGCTAAGGAATAATTTGAACAAAATTTGTGATCATATCATCACTCGCAGCCCTATTCCTAGAGATTTTTCCACACTTTTGACATTCGTGAACGAGTACGAAGCCTTTCTTGGATTCTTGACCCAATGC
>CAYWEU010000102.1:0-2426 GCA_964457395.1 uncultured Candidatus Peribacteria bacterium | reverse complement strand
TCTCGCCACCCGAGAGCTTGACCCCGCGGTCGCCGATGAGTGTATCCGGACCGTGTGGCAGTCGAGAGACGACATCCGACAGGCGTGCTTGTCGCAGCACTTCGTCCATGCGTTCATGCGAGACGTGCGGAAGGCCGTAGGCGATGTTGTTGCGCAGCGTATCGTGCAGCAGCAATGTTTCTTGGCTCACGAGAGCGATGTGCGCATGCAGCCCCGCGAGTGTGAATTCCCGTATATCCGTTCCATCGATGAACAGCGCCCCCGGAGGGCTGTCGTACAGACGCATGAGAAGATTGACGAGTGACGTTTTGCCAGCGCCGGTTGGGCCCACGATCGCGACCATCTTGCCATGCGGAACCGTGAAAGAAATATCTTTCAATACATCGTTGCGGCCCGGATAACTGAACGACAAATGCCGGAACTCGATCGACTGCTTAAGTCCGGGGAACGGACGCGTGCCGTCGGGGACGAATGACTTTCCTTCGTCGCTGAAGACTTTCATGAGCTCGTCCACGGGACCTGCGACGCCAGCCAGCACTCCGCGGAAATTCGTGAGAGTCCCGAACTTGTTCGCGGCGTTGAGCACCAGGTAGAAGTAGACGATGAACGATGTCGCTGCTCCTTGCTTACTGACGAGCAGGTACAGCATGGCCGCGAACAGGATGATCACGCTCGTGAGCGTAATGGTTTCCTGGAGGGGCAATACCAGTTCCTTGATACTGAGAGAGCGAAAGATCAATCGAGCAGTGACGTCGCTGATCCCTGCAAAACGGGCCTGTTCCTGGCGCTCGGAGCTATAGGCCTTGACCAGCGGCATGGTGGAGAGAATTTCCACAGTCATTTTGCCGAGTGCACTCGCTTGCGCGGCGATGGACTTGGACAGACGCCTGATTTCGGCGATGGCCAGGCGCACCGAAACGTGCAATACGATAAAGAGCGGCAACGCGAAAGCGGTGAGTTTCCACGAGATCATGGACATGATGAGCAGATACACGACCATCGAGCAGCAGGCATTGACGAAATCGTTGATAGAATGCAGCGGCTGCAGCACAAGGTCGGCGAATTGCTGCAGCACGATGGAGTTGTGGCCAACGCTCGTGCGGTCGAAGTACAATTTTCCGAAGCTCAAAAATCGCGCGAACATCACCTTGCGCAAATGGTGCACGGCGCGAGAGGTGAAGTAGCCCATGCTCACTGCAGCCGAGTAGCGCAGTGCGTTTTTCATCAGGACGCACAGGACGAAAAACACCATGAGAGCGATGAACAGCGACCTGTCGCTCGCCATCACCCAAGTCGGCAGAACAGAGAAGACTGTGCGCAGCCCCGGGACGGTCGTGATAAAACTGTAGTCCCGCGTCAGGAAGCCGTTGAGCATGGGGATGAGCAGGCTGAGGCTGATACCTTCGAACGCCGCGGCTCCCAAAGAGAACGTGAGGGGGATCGCGATGTACGCTGGATGAATATTGATCCCCCGGAGGAGTCGGATGATCTTGCCGAATACCGTGCGTTGGGAAAGCCCGGCTGAATGTGCGGAGGACATGTGCGTCGAATAATAGCATGCTATTATCCGCCGGCCATGATTCTCGCTACTCCCACGGAAAACAAAGCGGCGTACCACGGTCTGCACGACGAGATTATCGCCAAGCGGTTTCTGTCGCCGTATGCCATCCGACGCCATGCGCATAGCAGGCAGTACGACGTGTTTCTGCATACGATTCCCTCTGGCGCCACGGTGCTGGATGCCGGTTGTGGCGAAGGAGTACTGAGCGTGCTGTTGGCAAAACAAGGCTGTCGAGTCGTCGGAGTCGATCTCTCCACACCGAATGTCGAAGCTGCCAAACGGTATGCTGCCGAGCAGGGGGTGGCGGACCGCACGGAGTTTATGACAGGGGACATCGAGCACTTACCGGTTGGCGACAAATCATTCCAGTATGTTGTATCCAGCCATGTACTGGAGCACATTCCCGAGTTTGTCCGCGGCGTGCGCGAGCTCAATCGGGTAGCAACTGATGGCGTGGTCGTCGCTATCCCGACGTGCCTCAACCCGTGTGCGTTGGTGTTGCTGGGCAAAGACAAGTATTGGACATTCTCACGTCGTACACCCTTTGCGCTTGTATGGGGACTGCTGCAAGTTCTTTGGGCGCTTGTCACCGGACAAGAAGGCGTGAACGAAGGCTACGCCGGTCACCCGGAACTCATTCACATCTGGCGATTTCCGTGGAAGGGCAAGCAGCTGATGGAAAGCGGAGGGCTACAGGTGCAGCGCTGGTGTGGCAGTTCGTACATCCTGCCGTACTTTCCGTTGTTGCTACCGGTTGCCAGACTTTTCGAACGGTTCGCTTGGGCGCCCGTCATCCGCAATTTTGGCTATGGGACGACATACGTCTGTACGCCTACAGTGTCAGGCGCAGCAGCACCCCTTCGAT
>CAYWEU010000101.1:0-6104 GCA_964457395.1 uncultured Candidatus Peribacteria bacterium | reverse complement strand
CGGGGTAGGATGTGGCGAAGTGCTCGGTGATGCGCTCCACGATCTCGGCTTTGCGATGATCTGGACAATGCGGACGACGTTCTGGCGCTTGGTAGACCTTGGGAAATGCGGCGATCAACTGCGACACAGGCTTTTTGTTCGCCGCGAGTACGCGTAGCACTTGTAGAGCTGCAACCAGCGCGTCATCGAACCCGAAGTACTGTTCGCCGCAGAAGAAGTGCCCCGACTGCTCCCCGCCCAGCAGCGCTTTGTGCTCGCGCATCGCATGCTCCACAAACGAGTGCCCCACTTTGCACATGATCGGCTCTCCTCCCCATTTCTTCACTTCGCTCTCGAGCAGTCCCGAGTTGCTCACCGTAAAAATAATCGGCTTTCCTGGGTGTCGTTTGAGGTGATCGTGCGCGAGGAGCAGTAACGTTTGATCCGACGTCACGATATTCCCATTCTCGTCGACGATGCCCAGCCGGTCCCCGTCTCCGTCGAATGCAAAGCCGATGTGCGCGCGTTCCTCCATTACTTTTTTCTGCAGCTCCGCGAGCGTCGAGTGCTTGCTGGGGTCCGCAGCATGGTTCGGGAAATTCCCGTCCGGTTCCAGATACAGCCCGATGACTTCGCATCCCGCTTGCCGCAGCGCCTCGCTGTACGCGGGCCCCGCGACACCGTTTCCGCCGTCGACGACGACACGCGTGCCTGTGCCGACACCGGCGAAGATCTTTGTCAGATAATCGAGGTACGGAGTGATTGCGTTATAGCGTGTAGCGTCTAGCGTGTAGCGAGTAGTGCTATCCGCTTCGTCTGCACTTCGCTCAATTCTCCGTCGCAGATCCTGTAACTGCTCACCTGCGTAGGCCTCCGCGTCACGCAGTTGCAATTTGATGCCGTTGTCTTCTTTCGGGTTATGACTCGCCGTCACTTGCACGCCGCCATCCGCATGCTGATTGCAGATTGTGAAGTAGTTCACGGGGCTCGGCGTCTGTCCGATGTGCACGATCGCGCATCCTGCGGACGTGAGCCCTTCGATGACCTGCGATTCCAGCTCCTGTCCGTGCGTTCTGGCGTCACGTCCCACAACGACCGTTGGTTTGTAGTGCTCATCGTCTTTTCCGTACAACTCTTTGAGCACTGTGCCAAACGCAGCGCCGATCCACCAGCATGCCTCTGCAGTTAATTGCGAATGTGCCTTACCGCGGATGTCATAGGCTCGGAAGATGTGGGGGTCGATTTGCGTCATCAAGTGCTATCATATCATGGCGATTCTTGCTGCATGGATAAGGCAAGGTTTTGGCCTGCAGTATACAGAATACGGAACTCTTCAAACATTTGTAGTCTGCCTTTGCCTGGTTTTGAAAACACTGTTATAAATATGTGAGAGCATGTAGCATTCTTATCAATGATGAAGATGAAAAAATTAGTGAAATTTGCGGGTAATACAAAAAAAGGAGCATGGTTTTTTCAAAAATACGAGCAACAACTACGATCCATTCTTTTAAGATATGTACCGGCATCGATACAAACGTATCATCTTACGTGCATGACACTGATATGGGCCGAATGCATTGTCCTTTTTGGCTTTTTAGCCAGCACTGACACGAATTGGTTGTGGGGTATATCTCTTATGATTATTTTTCAGTACATAACTGATCTTCTTGACGGAGAAGTAGGAAGACAGCGGAAAACAGGATTGATAAAATGGGGATACTATATGGATCATTTCCTAGACTATGTGTTCTTATGCTCCATAGTCGTTGCTTACTCCTTTCTGCTTCCAGAAACTCATCATCCTTACTTGCTGGTTGCATTAGCTGTATTAAGTGGATTCATGGTCCATACATTCTTATTGTTTAATATTATGAATGAATTGCGTATGAGCCAGAACGGTATCGGGCCAACAGAAGGAAGGGCTTTGCTTATTCTAAGTAATACATTAATGATTTTGTTTGGAGTGCATCTACTTACAACTTTGCTTCCCTATGTGCTGCTTGTATTGATGATATTCTTGGTTATTATTGTATACAGAGCACAACGCCGCATATGGAGGATCGATATGAAAAATAATCATGATTAAATTCCTTGTCCCGATCGGGTTAGCATGGACACTTGCTCTCTCTGCATTTGCAATTCTTGCTATGCGGTTGTTTTATCCACATCATCGCCTCATTGCTCTGTCTCTCTACGTTATAAGCTGGATTCCCTTCTTCATTTCAATCTGGCAGAAGCAAGCGTGGTTGCGTCAGAATAATGAGTTTGCCCAGCACTTTCTTGCCCAATACAGTTGGCACTTTGCAATAGGAACGGCTCTACTCTTTTTCCTCTATATTTTTTTCATTCTCGTTCCATTTGGCCCATCTCCTATCGCCAATGTATCTGATGAAGAATTGCGATCGCAGATCGCACAAGATACTGAGACTCTTCTGTACCTTGACGAACTGTTAACTGTAACGAACAAGGAGATACAAGCACAAGCAGAGGAAAGGCAAGAAGAAGCATTCAACACAGAGAAAAGAGAGGTAGTGCGCGATCTTTGGCAACGATTTGTGGAGGCATCATTTGAATTAGATTTAATGAAACAGAGATACAGAACGTTCTCACAAATTAATGGATTTCGCCGTCCTATACAGCACGCTGAATCGTTCCTCCTTGCCTATACAGCTTTCCTTTCTCAGTACACGCACACACTTCAATTAAACACCTTTGTACATGGCAATAGCCTTCTCTATGCCTTGCTGAATGAGGAAGACAACAAAAGAGGGATTCCGAAAAATTTTTATCACTCTCTCAAACAGCACCTCACGTATCCTGATGATCTTTTACGATTGAATGCAGGGCGCGGCTATCTTCATATAATGCGAACTCGATTACATCACCACGAAGAAATGCTGAAGAGAGTAGATGGCAAGCTTGAAATTATTCATGTGTATCTTGGCAGTTATCCAAAACTTTTGGTTGAGAATCCCTTAGAACAACTTGAAAATCTTGCATTTAATGCATGGTTTCCGTTACAACGATCAGTCGCATTGCAACTCAGTTATATTCGTACTGCTACGCGTGACTACTTGATCACCCCGAAAGCACTAGCGCAATACCACGACCGTTTTGTGCCCGGAGACATTCTCCTTCAACGCAGGGAGTGGCACGCAACAAATATCGGTATTCCTGGAAGCGGCCAAAATGGCATATCCTAAAAGGATATGTCTCTAGCCTGTAAAATCCATGTGTCAAGATCGTAAAGCACTGATGTACGGGAGTACTCACGTAGAGTCGATCGACGAGCGACGAGATGCCCTGCTTCTGCTGCACTTTTGGCATAAGCCATAGAATCATCGCCTTCTTTGCGGTATAATAGAAGGAAATGCCAACATCCAAAAAACAGGGGTTGCAGGTTGCCTACTTTACGATGGAGATAGGCTTACAGCGCGACATTCCGACGTTTGCAGGCGGACTTGGCGTTCTGGCTGCCGATATGATGCGCTCGGCCGCCGATCTTGGGGTGGCCGCGGCGTGCGTCACTATGCGCTGGCAGCACGGGTATCTGCAGCAGCAGATTCGCTCGGATGGCACGCAGTCCTACACGCAGACCGACTGGGATCCGCAGAAATTCTTAAAGCGTTTGGCAAACACTGTCGCCGTTCGCCTCGACGATCACGACGTGCATATCGGGGTGTGGAAACTCGAGCTCAAAGGTGCCGGCGGGCACATCGTCCCGATCTATTTTCTGGATACCGATCTGCCTGCAAATTCTCCTGCCGATCGCGAGATCACGCAACAGCTCTACGGTGGCGATGGTTACATGCGGCTGCGGCAAGAAGCAGTGCTCGGCATCGGTGGAGTTCGTATGCTGCGATCGCTCAAGTACTCGGAGGTGGGCACGTTTCACATGAACGAAGGTCACGCGGCGCTTCTGACACTCGAGTTGCTGCGCGAGCGTGCATTCAACGATGACGCTGTCCGTTCATCGTGCGCGTTCACCACGCATACGCCGGTAAAAGCCGGCCATGATGTGTTCTCCTACGACATGGCGTGGAAGGTGCTGGGCGACAATCTGCCCTGGCACATCAAAAAACTTGCGGGTGACGATGCGCTCTCCATGACGCACTTGGCGATGCACCTCAGCCGCTACACCTGCGGCGTTTCTCGCGTGCACGGCATGGTCTCGCGCGGCATGTTCCCCGGCGAGCGGATAGACTCCATCACCAACGGCATCCATGTCGAGCACTGGGCATCGGCCGAGATGCAAAAAATATTCGATGACACGTGCAACGGCTGGCGCGACGATCCGTCGGTGATCACGAAGCACGCGAAGGACATCCCCGACGACACATTGTGGAACGCGCACATGGCCTCGAAACAGCGATTGATCGCCGAGGTCAACCGTTACTCGCAGTTGCCATTCGATGAACACTGTCTGACCATCGCCAGCGCGCGGCGAGTCGTTGCGTACAAGCGGCCGGAGTTGCTGTATACCAATCTCGAGCGACTTGCGCAGCTGTCGCAGGGCAGAGTGCAGATCATCCACGCCGGCAACGCGCATCCGGGCGATGCGTTCGGCCAAGAAGTCATCCGTCGCATGATCGAGCGGTCCAAGCAGTTGAAAGATGTCGTAAAGATCGTCTATCTGCCAAATTACAATCCGGATTTGGCCAGGCTGCTGGTCTCTGGCGCGGACGTGTGGCTCAACACTCCTACGCGTTTGCACGAGGCGTCTGGAACCTCGGGTATGAAGGCGTGTGTCAACGGCACGCTCAACCTCTCGACGTTGGACGGCTGGTGGATAGAGGGCTACGAGATGGATCCGCAGTCAGGGTGGCGCATAGGGCCACTGGCTCAAGCACTGGACGCCGAGGATACGCGTCAGATCGACGCCGAGGATCTCTACACCCAACTGCAGTATCAGGTGATCCCGGAATACTATTACGCCGACCACGTCCGCTGGATTCACCGCATGAAACGCTCCATCGCGCTTGCGGGGTATTTCAACACGCACCGCGCAGTCAAAGAGTATCTGGAGAAGGCGTGGAGGGCGTAGTCCCAACCAGACATCATCACTGTGTTGTTACCTTTTGCAACTCATCGTGATTGCACAGACGCAGCAGCAGGAGCTCCAAACGCTCATCGACAATTTCGTAGACCAGCAACAAGTCGCGATCGATATGGCACTCACGCAAGTGTTTCAGACGTCCCCTCAACGCGTGATCGCGAAATACCACGGACAATGGTTGTCGCGCTTGCAGATGAACAATCGCCGCCCTCAGCTTCGGCAGTAATTTCGTCGCTTTACCGCTATGAAGGAATCGGGCGAGGTCGCGCTCATACCTGGGGCGCGTGACGATCGTCAGCGGCTTCATAGGCGGATTGGAAGAGAGCATCAACGTTCTTGTATCGCCTCACTCCCTTGCCGGCACGCGCAGCATTCGCATCTCGCAGCAGCGCCTCTTCTTCCTCGACGCTGAATCCGTTCTCGGTGAGAATCTGCAGAGGTACGCCGTCAGTAATGCAAATTTGATGGATGAACAAGCGCACCACCTGGCTGAGGTCCAGCCCTAGTTGCGCCAAAATTTTCTGCGCCTTTTTCTTGTGCTTGTCGTCGAGACGAACGTGCAGTGTGGTCATGTGAGCATGATATCCATTTGTGTAAACAATGTCAACACAAAGTTGAGAAACAAGGATGATTGTCAATGGACGGTTTCTTTGGTAGTCTCTTGCCGTTCGCAGGGTTCCTGGGTCAAGATAGCGGGACTGCGGACATGTGACTGTTCTTTTGTCATCGGTCAGTATCTACGGAGCCATAGCTCAATTGGTTAGAGCGCTTCCCTGTCACGGAAGAGGTCGCGGGTTCGAGTCCCGTTGGCTCCGCCACTTAGACACGAAAGGAAAACTACGTTTTCCTCTCGTGAGCTCTCTTTTCCTTAAAGCGGTGTCGCTCCAGACCGGCAGAGCCGGTCTTCGCGAGTTCATTACGCATATATTTGAACTTGCGTTCGCGACAGCTTTTTATGGGCTTCTCAGCTTGCCGGCCGTAGTCCGTCTCGGGTGGACGAAGGCTGGTTGGCTCCGCCACCGTATAGTACTTTCCCCCCCCGTTCTTCCCCACCATAGAACGTCTTTTA
>CAYWEU010000100.1:0-1932 GCA_964457395.1 uncultured Candidatus Peribacteria bacterium | reverse complement strand
GCGACCTCATCGCCTTGGATGCGATGAACATGATGACGAAAATGTTCGGGGAAGAGATCTTCGGTCCGCGTATTCAAGACTACTTCCGCAATGGCTGTCTGACGCTGATGGCTGACGAAGAAGAGGGCGGTGCCATCACCGACCTCGTGCGCTTGTTTACCGACGACGAATGGGCCAAATACAAAGTTGCCAAGCTCAAAAATCCCATTGTCAAATCGTTCTGGGACAAGCAAATGGCACAGACAGGCCAGCGCGAGAAGCAGGAGATGATCCCCTACTTCGCCGCGAAGTTCGGCCAGTTTACGACCAATACTCTCATCCGTAACATCGTGGGCCAAGTGAAAAGTTCGTTCGACTTCAGCGACGTGATGAACGGGTCGAAGATCCTGCTCATGAACTTGTCCAAGGGTCTCATCGGCGAAGTCAACAGCAAACTACTGGGCATGATCATCGTCAACAAAATCCAAGTCGCGGCCATGCGCAGACAGCGGCAAACCAACGCGGAACGCAAGGATTTCTTCTTGTACATCGACGAATTCCAAAACTACGTGACCGACTCCATCGAGTCGATCTTGTCCGAGGCACGCAAGTACCGCTTGGGCTTGATCATCTCGCACCAGTACCTCGACCAGCTGGAAAAAGAGAACAAGCTGTCCGGTGCTGTAAACCTCAAGGGCGCGGTGTTCGGCAACGTGGGATCGATGATGTTTTATAAGATCGGTCCGCAAGACGCCGAGTTCTGCGCCAAAGAAATGTCGCCAACGTTCTCCGAGTCCGACTTGGTGAACCTGGACGCCTTCAAAGCGGTCATGAAGTTGTCGATCGACGGTCAGCCCTCCAGACCGTTTTCTGTGGAAGTGCCGCGGCCATGGCTGGAAACCACGTATGCAAAAGACACGCAGGCTGTCGAGGCGTACAAGCAACTGTCACGCTTGAAGTACGGCAGAGACAGAGAATTTGTGGATCGAGAAATCATCAGGAGAATCGGAGCGTGATCTTTCCTTCGATACGCTCAGGTCGCCTGCATGCGACCTGAGTTAAGAGAATCACTGCTATGGTATGTCTATTGTCTGCAGCAGTTTCGCAAACACCAAGTACCGTTGAGAGATGCTGTCAGGCGGCCAGCAGGTGTACAGGATTAGCTGTTCGTTTCCGTCAGCGATAAAGGCAGAGGTGTCGTTGGCGGGAACTGCTTTCTTGCCAGTGACTTCGTAGATGTACAGCTTGTTGTTGTACGTAATATAGACGCGGTTGCCGACAGCGAGTTTGTTGATCGTGCGGAAAATCTTGGTGTAAGCAGAGACATCCCACGGGTAGCCGCTGCTATGGGCATACACCATAATCTTGCTGCCATTGCCGGGGTATGCCAACAAGTGCCCGACTCCGTTCTTCAGCGGTTCTAAGACGCCTTCTTGCGTATTGGCGACCGTCGGGTGCGCGATGGTCAGGTCTGTAATAGCCAAGTTTGGGATCGTGATGGCAAAAGGCTTGTTCGACGCATACTGCAGGGCTGAACCTGTATCTAGCAGAATTTGAGGAGAAGGTTGCGGCTGCGCGATGATCGCAGGCCCTGTATCGGGATACGTCGCAATCCCCCGCTTTTTTGTCTCACGATAACGATAGAGCATCTCGAAGAATTGGCCGCGGGTGATGGGGCTGCCGACACGCAAGCGGTCGCCCCGAATCACCAAGTTTTTTGCAATCGCGACACTCACCGCACCGGTAAACCATTCGTTAGTCCTATTGTGGAGTTCCGCAGATGTGGAAAATGCAGTGTTGTCCGTGCGCTCCTGAAAAACGCGCAGCAGCAAAACGATCGCCTCTTCGGTATTCATGAATTGCTGCGGTCGTAACGATCCGTCGGGGTAGCCGGTGATATAGCCATGCGCATAGGCCACTTCCACATACGGTGCGTACCAGGCCTGTTGATTG
>CAYWEU010000099.1:0-2052 GCA_964457395.1 uncultured Candidatus Peribacteria bacterium | reverse complement strand
CGTCTCTCGACCGTTGAGTTTCCTGGTTGGCGAGTCGCTATATGGTGCCCGCTGCTTGCAGTTCGGCTCGCAGCTGAATACGCCGCGTTGCGTTCATGTTCAGAAGTTGAACGGTGGCTCGACCTCTCGGTGTGAGGCCGACGATGCGTGGACCGCGAAAGGCAAAGTGAGCGCGCCCGATATCCTGCCGCGGGTGGAACAAGGGAACGATTGCTCCAGTCTCCAAATCGATACTTGTGAGGTTCGGCCCCTTGTAGAGGTTGCAGCGATCACAGGCTAACGCCAGATTGGACAGGTCGTCTTTGCCACCGTGCTGCAAGGCGATGATGTGCTCGACGTGGAACGTCGCATCCACGGCTTCCTGCGGCAGTTGGCAGTATTCGCAACAGTCTCCTGCTCTCTGGCGCACGAGGTGACGGACAGCAGCATCCATTACGACGTGGACTGTACGAGGAGGGTTCGGGCTCGAGCCTTGAGAATCCCCATCAGGTCAATGCCTTCGACGAACTCCTCATACTCCTGTCGCTCGTCGTCGGTCAACTGTCCCTCGTTGGCTTTCGCAGCTAGCTCATCGAGCCGGGCTTGAGACTGCGAGTCGAGTCGGAGGTTCACGATCCGTTGGGCGACTTCTGGTGTCAGGCATTCAGTGAACGGTCTCAGAAAGCGATCGAGAACAGTACGGTTCATGCTTTTCATGTAACACGTCCTACGGAGGAACAGTAGAGCATACACCAACCATCATACGGCACTACGAGATGACGGGAACGCATTTCGGCGCCCACAAAGACTACGAATTCTACCGCCACGTCCACCACCAACACATCGGACGTCACGGCCTGGATGGCGCAGCCCGCGACTTTGCTAAGCTCATGCCCTGGGGCACGCCGGATCAGGTGCTGGAGAAGCTGACGGCCATCCGTGACCATCATCCACATGAACGGCATCATGGCCACCTTCAGCTATGCGGGCATGCCCTGCGACGAGGTTGAGCGGAGCATGCGCTGTTTCGTGCAGTACGTGCTGCCAGAACTGAAGAAGTGGGACACCCCGCCTTTGGTAGAGCCGATGTCCCTATCTATGCTAAAGAGGGACAACAGCGTCGCGCCCTTGCGTTCTTCGATGCGGTGTGGCCGGCGAGAGCATGACGCCAAGAGGTTCCATTCAGCAATGGAAGAAAGGAGTGACGCATGATGGTAGACCAGGCAGCAGTAATCGACGCCTTGTATGAGGCGCGCAAGAACGGCGAACAACCGTCCGGTCTTGACCAAGTGCAACTCGGGTTGGAAGAAGCGCTTGAGATGCAGCTCCGCGTTCTCGGCCGCTTCGAGGCCGAGGGCGAGACGCTCGGTGGTTGGAAGGTGGGGCTGACGTCGGGCAATGCTCGTGATCGCATGGGGAAGGATTTCCGACCGTTCGGGTACGTATTGCAGAACCGGATTTTCCGTTCGGGTGCAACCGTGCCGATAGCGAAGATTATGAACTGTGCAGTAGAACCGGAACTGTGTCTGATCATCGGTTCGCCGCTGCGCGGTGATGCCGTGGATGTGGCGGAGGCCAAGGCTGCGGTACGCGCCGTAGCACCAGCGTTCGAGCTCAACCAGCGTCGCGTAGGCCCCGACGGTGGGCAGGCGTTACTGTTGGCCGATGGCCTTGCGCAATGGGGTATAGTGGTGGGATCAGAGGCGCCGATACGAGACGGTCTCGTTGAGATAACGGTCGAATTCTATTGCGATGAGCAACTGGTCGAGACCAAGACACCAGGGGCGACGATGGATGATCCCTACCTGTCGCTGTCGCGCCTTTGCCGACTCCTGCACAAATACGGGCTCGGTTTGGAGCCGGGGCAGCCCGTGATTACGGGATCGTTTTGCCATCACGCGGTCCGCCGGCCGGGCACGTACCGTGCCTTGTTTTCCGGTATTGGTGCAGTGTCGGTGCAGTTTACCTGAACAGTGAGTCCTAGTGACACTGTCCAATTGACAATCGTCGGGCATATAGCCTGGATGAACCGGAGCGGGCGGTGTACGATCCTGGCAGCGAGAAGGAGGCGCT
>CAYWEU010000098.1:0-1943 GCA_964457395.1 uncultured Candidatus Peribacteria bacterium | reverse complement strand
TGGATGAATCATGCGGGTGCATGAGGCGCATCTCGAAGCTGCAGACGTCGGGGTATCATGTCTACATCGAAAAGCACTAAACACTACATTCTAAGCACTAAGCACTAAATTCTAAGCACTAAACGGCGTTTCTCTATTGTGAATTTTCATATTTGAATCTTGTTTAGAATTTAGTGCTTGGTATTTAGTGCTTTTTTGCAATCATCGCTCCCGTAAACGCTCGCAATAATCGCCAGTGATATCGCACATATCGCCACTCATGCGCGAACGGCACGGCATCCGGGTCGCGATACTTCGGAATATTTCGCACAATCTTTAGCAGGATCGACAGTATCACAAGCGGCTCACGCAACAGAATCCACCGGAAGTACTGCCCCCAACGATAACCTTCGCGACGAATGCGTTCGATTTCCAACAACAAATACCGATCATCTTTGGATCGCAGCTCATCCACCGACGCAGTCGGCACGCACAGATGATGCGTCGTCACGACTTCGACGAACGAATCGTCGTACACATACTTCTCATGCACGATTTTCCCGGGTAGCAGCGTACAGCCCCCTGCCCGATTATGAATGCGAGGAACCACTTCGGGGAAGAACACGCCCTGCGTGCGCAGCCTGCCGTCAATAATGGGTAAACGTGGCACTTTGACGATGATCTTTTCATCCGCGCCCTTTAAGATCCCAGCGATTTCGTCGACGAGTCCGACGGATAAATACTCATCCGCATCCAGGTACAACACCCAGTCGTACACGGCATCTGCGCGTTGCTTGAGGCGCATCTGTGTGAAATCTTTCACGCGCACGCTTTTTTCCTCCGTGTCGTACTGCTTCAGCACCCGCGCACCCATGCGCGTGGCGATGGCAACCGTGTCATCCTCGCTGTTGGCGTCATGTACGAGAATTTCCGCAAACGGCTCGAGATTACGCAAACATCGCTCGATAGTCCCCGCACTGTTGCGGGTCAAGATGAGAACGGAACACGGAACTTTTTCTTGTGACACTTTTTCATTGTCGATTGCCGATGGGCAATTGTCAATTGTCGCTTACAGAAGCGATATTTCCCACGACTCCCTCCTTACCGGCTTGCACCCAAAACTCTCTTTGAAAAAGAACAAGCCCTCGTTGACGGCCTTGCCACCATCTTCTGTTGAAACGCCGAGATGCAAAACGTTACGATGTTCCCGGATGCTCAGTCGCATGATTTCTGTCAGTATCAGATGCACGGGGTGATCTTTTTGGTGTGCGTAATCTTGCGCAATGTAAAGCGTGTACAGCGCCTGCTCATGCACCGAGACAAGAACGATGCCCGCGATCATCGTGTCGCCTTTGTATGCCGCCATCAGACGTAGATCATCGCCGACAAGAGCTCGCAGTTTCTGAATTTCTGCAAGCGTGTGTGTCGGTTTAGCGCCATGTTTGCCTTGAAGCGTTGCCTCCAAGATCGGCCAGAACGCTGCGAAATCACTGCTTAGCCGAACTTGGGTACCACTGCGCTGCGCTTGGCGCACCATGTTACGGCACTTGCCGGTCAGAGCATCGAGTATGTTGTCTTCGGCAATGCCCCTCAGGTCGACCGAGCCGTCCATCTCGAGCCGAATGAGCGTGCCTCCGCGCTGAAAGACCCAGTATTCCTGATCGTCCGAACAAGAGTGGCGGATGCTCGGAGGCGTGAGCCGCAAGAAGGCAATGCCCTGGTAGCCCGCTTTTTTTGCATACTCGATAAGTGCATCGACGATCTCTCCCGTTGCAATCACTCCGTCATCCGTCGCAAGCACCAGACCTCCGTACGATGCTCCCGGGTGAGAAACCAACGAGCGTTTGCCATGTTCTTCTCGAGAAGCAGCAGGAAGCAACGCCACCAGACGCTCGTCGCTGAAAAACAGTAGCGATGCATCGGCGAAACGTTCCGCAGGATGATAGCTGAGAAAACGCCGAGTA
>CAYWEU010000097.1:0-2492 GCA_964457395.1 uncultured Candidatus Peribacteria bacterium | reverse complement strand
CTACTGTGCGACGCGCGACCGCTCTATCGAGAAAATCCTGGCGCTGTGCATCGCACTCCTTGGACTCGCAAGTGCGGTTGGCCTGGCCCTGATCACTCACCCATATATTCTCACATAATCATGACTCCCGAATTGAGTGTTTTGGTTCCGGTGTATAACGAAGCGGCGACCGTCGCGACGATTATGGACGAGCTTGTGGCGTCGTGCCCCGACGCACAGTTGATCTACATCGATGACGGGTCGAGAGATGAATCTCTGGCAATCATGAAAACTCGGGCAAGAGTGCACGACGTCGTGCTCACCAAACCCAACGGCGGCAAAGGTTCGGCGATCGTGCTAGGGCTCACCAAAGCCACCGGCGAGTACACGGTGATCCAAGACGCAGACTTGGAGTACCACCCCAAGCAAATTCAACAACTGCTGACCGAGGCCAAGCGGCTGGACGGCTCCGCTGTATTTGGCTCGAGATTTTTGACTGCAAACCCCAACATCTACAAACGATTTTTGATCGGCAATAAAGTGATTACCGGTTGCCTGAATCTTTTGTTCGGCTCACGTCTGACCGACAGTTACACTTGCTACAAGTTGCTGCCGACGAAGGTGTTTCAATCGCTGAACATCACAGCAAACGGTTTTGAGCTGGAAGCCGAGATCGCCGCCAAGTGTCTCAAGCGCGGCGTGCGTATCGTGGAGATACCAGTCACGTACAAGCCGCGCACCATCGAGGAAGGCAAGAAAATAGGATGGAAAGACGCGGTGAGGGGGGCGTGGATGATGCTGAAGATACGGGTGGGACTATAATGCGCTACGGATATTCGCATCCGTAGATGCGGTACTGCTCCACGGTGGTTAACTGTCGACAAACAGTGTCGACGTTCTGAGGCAGAGGCACGTCTGTCACCAGAATATCGACACCATACCGCTGCAGCAGAACAGCAGGATCGATGCTACGCGCATCGAGGCGGCTTAAGAGTTCTTGATGATAGATATGCCCCCGGATATCCAGCGGACAATCGAGTGGTGCGGTGCGAAACCCACCAAAGAACACACACGCCGTGCGGTGCCGTGCGGCGAGGTTGCCCGCGTACAATCCGAATA
Organism: uncultured Candidatus Peribacteria bacterium; assembly: GCA_964457395.1. Taxonomy (GTDB): domain Bacteria; phylum Patescibacteriota; class Gracilibacteria; order Peribacterales; family Peribacteraceae; genus CAVZXD01. Next base: position 1,394 of record CAYWEU010000097.1, on the reverse strand, counting down.
CCTCGTTGTATGTCGGGTCGACCGGTTGTTCTGATGGAAATACCGCCAACTGCAACAAATACCGCTCGGCCAGTTCTGCGTCGCTCGCTTGTTGGTATCGAGCGTACTGCGTGAAGAGTGCATAGTGTCGCGTGAATACCGGTACGAGGTTTGCGATCTCATACGGGGCCAGCACAACGTGTTCGCCGGGTAACTTCTGCAGGCGCTCCAACACTTGCGCTACCGCGGGCGACGGTTGAGGGTCGGGTACGTCCGATGCTCGTACCGAAGATACTGCAACAGCGACCAACGGCGACGCTAGCCATACAGCGATGCACGCGGCAACCGGCACTTGCCATGTGCCCCATGCCCAGCGCGAGAGCAGGAACATCCATGCAAGCCACAAGACGAGAGTAAGGGGCAGCGTGTAGTACAGACCGAATATGACATCGATGCCGTGAATAATTGATTGGTTGAGCGCCAAAAACCCGGCCGTCACGAGGAGCAACAAACGAATATCTGTCTGACGATCACGAGAATACGTCCGCAGCATGGCACTGAATGCCAAAATAGCAGCGGTGATGGGCAAGAGCAGTTGCAACGATGACATCGGCGGCCAATGACTGGGTATAGTGCCCAGTCGCCGATACAAGTCAGCGAGCGCGAGTGTGTCCGCAGCAAGCATACTGAGGCAAACCTTGCCGACAATCGCGATCACTATCGGCAACCACACTCGGCCTGTCTCCCGCAGCGATACTCGCAGACCGCTCTGTCGCCAGCGCACAGGGGCATCGAGAAGTTCGATGAGCAACAAGTGCACCGCGTACACGGCATGAAGATAGATCATGAGCGCGATGAGCAGTCCCCGTAGCCAGTAGTGCGCATGCGTCCGCCGCCCCGCCAAAAATACAGCTACGTACGCGACATAAAAAATCAGCGTCACCTGAGGGCTGATGGAACGAAGAAATCCCGCACCCACGGCAGATGCTGCTATGAACGCGGCGAGTGCGGCAAAGATATCCGATCTCCCGGGTCCTCGCATCGCCACAAAGAACAACAGGACAACGATCATAGGAAACAGCACGTCCCCTGCCAGCACAATCGTGATGATGTCCAACCCCCATACCCGCATCGTAAGCCCCTGCAGCCACGGCGCGTAACTCATGCCACCTATGTCCGTACGATGCTCCCGCAACGACGCATTGCCAAGAGCCACATGTCCCTCCGCCGTGTCGCGTATCAGGGCGAAGTAAAATGCTTCGTCCACCGAGGTCCCCATCTGCGCATACCCTGCCTGCCCTCGTGTCATGGCAACGATCGTTGACGCATTGAGCACGACGGTAAAGACGATTGCCGCCAGGATTCCGACCCAGAAAGCACGCATGCAAAGAGTGTAGCACCGTTACGGACCCACT
>CAYWEU010000096.1:0-1968 GCA_964457395.1 uncultured Candidatus Peribacteria bacterium | reverse complement strand
ACACAAACACAAAAAGGCCCGCAGGGGTCTTTTTGTTTAGGGAGTTTTGAGATTGGTGGGAGCTATTTTCTCGCCGGTTCGCTGGCTGGGGGCTGTGACGACAATTTCTCCAATCCTTCCTTAGCCTTCCCGTTGGCTGGGTCAATCGCCAACGCTTCCGAGAAGCTGCTTTCTGCAGTGGCGCGATCGCCGGATGCTGCGGCAGCCTGACCGAGGAGTATCAGAATTTTTGCATCACCGGGCCAACGTTTCTGCGCAAGTTTCGCGGCTTGGTAGGCTTCCAGCGTTTGGTCCGGCGTGCGCAGTGCGAGATCGACGAATGTCTCGAACGCGGCGATGGTGCTGTCGTCGGCTTGGTACAATGCTTTGTATTGTTCCAGTGAGAGAGAGGTGTTTCCAAGATCCAGCGCATACTCAGCCAGCAGCTGGCGCGCGTCGGCTTCGGGCTGGAACCCGTTGATAATTGCGTACTGCAAGAATGTCACGGCTTTCGACGAGTTGCCGGTCGCAGCGTACGTGCGGGCCAGGAAGTACTGGATCTCCGCTTTCTCCGGGTCGATGGTGTACGCACGCTCGAGCGAAGCCAGTGCTTCCGGCAGGCGCTCGGTGACGAACTCGCAGTACCCCTTGACGATCCACGCGTCACGGTAACGGTCTTGCGTGGCGACGACATCTCGCACGAGCACCAGAGCTGTTTCGCATTCATTGACTTGCGCCAACGATCGGGCGAGCAGTGTTTGCAAATGAATGTCCTGCCCATGCTCGAACAGCGTGAATTCGTTGTATGCATCCAGCAGCGTCTGCGCATACGCACGAATGGTCGGATCGTTGCTCTGTGCAGCCAGCAGCAGTTGCGTTTTGGCCGCCTCGTGATCGCCCGAGGTGATGGCTATCACTGCCAGTCCGTATTGACTGTATGGCGACTGTGCCTTGCGTTCGAATGTGCGCTTGGCTCCTGTACTATCGCCTTTGCGCAGCTGCAATACGCCTTCGAGCAGCATGATCGCGTCGCTCTCGCCATCTTGCTTCTTGAGCTTGCGTATCGTCTCGCCGACTTGGTCGTACTCTCTGCGCTGCAGCTGGATGCTGGCAAGTTTACGAAGTGCCGGAGTACCTCCGCCGGATTCCACACTCTTTTCGTACCGTTGCTGGGCTTGTTGCCACTGGCCTTTCAACTCGTACAGTTCTCCCTGGCGCAACGATGTCAGTGCGTCCGACTGGCTCTGCAGATCCGGCTGCTGTTGCATGCCCAGGGGATTGCCGAACATCTTGGCAGTCGTATTTCCAAGGCCTTTGAAACCGCTTTCGATCACGCTGATCGATAAGCGGATTCGCCATAAAAATAGCAGACCGATGAGCACGGTTGTTCCGAGTGCCAAGAGGATCGGGATATAGATGCGGGGCGAAGCTTTCATTGGGAGGAGGATAACATTGGAACAAGGCGAAACAAAAGCCACTTCTACTCTTAGTAGAAATCGAGGAAATCGAAGAAATCAAACCTGCCTGCCGGCAGGCAGGGATATCGAGGAGGATCGTCGACTTCCTCGATTTCCTCGAAGTCCTCGATTTCTTACTCTATTTCCGGGCTCATCTCCCCATCATCTTTCTTTTTCTTCCGCGTGACTTTTGTACCGATGCTCGTGTCCGCGTCCACAGTCGCTTTTGCAGCGGCTTCGACCAAGTGCTTGGGAATGATCGCCTCGACCGCACCCCAGTTGGCTTGCTGGTTTTTGGGGATGAGAATCGTCACCTGATCGCCGACTTCGGCGCGGTAGAACGTGATGGATGCGAGCAGAATGCGATACGCTTTGCCTTCCGCCAGTACCTTGTACTGTCCATCTTCCTGGATGAGCACGCCGACGACAGAGCGGCGTTCCAGAGGAGCGATTTGCTTGTAGATGAACTTGCCTTCCTCGGTGATGGTCAATTTCATACCGTCTCCCTCGACCAACTTGCTTTTGCTCGCGT
>CAYWEU010000095.1:0-8373 GCA_964457395.1 uncultured Candidatus Peribacteria bacterium | reverse complement strand
CGTCGGGTCATTCTCCGGCACGAGCGACGCTCCGGGTATCACCGCATGACCCTTAGACTGGAAGAAGTCCAGGTACGCTTGCCGGATGTCAGCGGTAGAACGAGGGGGCACAAGAAAAAAGAAAAGATGATTTGAGTATAGCAAGCGCTGCTTATTGCGCTATACAAGCCATTGTCTTCATCGATAGTTCGCTCGTAAAGCACGTTGTTATAGTGTAGATAATAGTGCATAATGTTACTATGAGTCTCTTAAACCAAGCACTGTTTAGTATAGACATTACATCTCCCGAAAAGCACGACGCTGCAGAGAAAGCTGTCGCGACGTTTTCGCAAGAATCATGGGAAATAGGTTTTGAATGTGCAGAAGCCCTCGATGACCCTGACGTCTTGCCGGAAGTTTGGTCTGTCTCGCGCGAGAGCTTCATTACCTTGTTTGCAAATCACGGAGTGCAGCTTGATGGTCCGAATGCAGCAGATACCGTCTTCAGGACTGACCCTCTCGGCCGGTTGCCTGCTGCAGCTCGCTTCTAGTAGGATGACAGCCATGGAATCGGTTCCTTCTTTTTCCTTGCCCGCAAACCCCGCCAATGACTTTGCCGACTTGCGCAAAATTGTGTTCGAGCGCGGGTATTTCAAGCGGCAATTTGCCTACTACATCTACAAGAGCATCGAGGCAGCCGTACTGCTGACAGTTGGTGTCGTCGTACTCTTTGTCTTCGACAGCGTATGGGTCCAGCTGCTCAACGCGGCGTACTTGGCCTTTGTCTTCGGGCAGATCGGCTACCTGGGGCACGATGCCGGTCATCGCCAGATCTTCGGCAATGAGCGCCAGGACGATGTCCTGAGCTACCTCTATAGTGCGTTCATCGGGCTGAGTCCGCGCCACTGGATCGACAGACATAACGAACACCACGCGCATACCAATCGCGAGGACATGGACCCGCAAAACAACGTATCGGTCATGGCGTTCTCTCAGCAGCAGGCCAAACGCAAACGCGGCTGGCATCGGTTCATGACCAAGCACCAGGCATGGTTTTTCTTTCCGCTGCTGTCGTTCAGTACCGTCACGTTGCGCGCCGCGATGATCCGCTACTTCCTGAAGTCCGACATCAAGCGCGTGTGGCTGGATGTTCTTCAGCTCGCGCTGCATTTCGTCGTGTACCTGGGGCTCGTGTTCTGGGCTCTGCCCGTGTGGCTGGGTGTCGTATTCGTCATCGTGCATCAGCTGCTGTGGGGCCTGTATCTGGGACTGGCATTTGCCCCAAACCACAAAGGAATGGAAGTGATCGGCAAGGACCAGAAAATCGACTTTCTGCGTGCGCAGGTGTTGACCTCGCGCAACGTCGCGCCGGGTCTGCTCACGGACTTTCTGTACGGAGGGTTGAATTACCAGATCGAGCACCATCTGTTTCCGCATTTGCCTCGCATCAACTTGCGGCGGGTGTACCCCATCGTCCGACAGTTCTGCAAAGAGCGCCACGTGAAGTACCACGAGACGGGTGTCCTGCAGTCATACCGCGAGATCATTGCGTACATGAAGGAGATGGGGACGTTCACCGTCGAACTGGAGATCATGTAGTGCCGCAACGACCTACTGTTTGAACGCTTGCAGTGCGGCCGCAGCACTTGTTGCTGGCTGCACGACGGCAGGTAGCGAAATCGGTGTTTTCGGCTTCTATTCGCCATGGAAAGCGATCGTGGAACTTGCACTTGACTTCATAAGAATTCCTTATACAATACTCTCCCTCTCCCTCTATTTTCATTTTGCGACACTCTTCACTCATGTTCCCTATGACGACTCGCACTATCCTCTCAGGAATTGCCGCTGCCTTCCTGGCAGTCTACAGTCTTGTGACAGTTGTCCCCGTGTCAGTGTGGCAGGAGATGGTTCCTACCGTCTATGCTGCCAATTTCACCGGCACGCTCAGTGTGGATCATGCGACGGCTAGCAGGGGCGAAGCGATCATCTACACCGTCAATGTGGTCAATACAGGCGCTCAAACCGAGAACAACGTACGAATCATCGACATCGCTCCGAGCAATCTTACCTACGTCGCGGGGGACAGTTCGCCAGGCTGCTTTGCGATCGGCGAGACGATTACATGTCTAACCCGCAACTTCGGTGCAGGAGAGAGTGCAAGCTACTCGCTCAAGTTTACGGTCAAGCAGACCGCCGCTTGCGGCAGCGTCATCACGAACAGTGTCATTATCGAGCAAAACGCCAGCGCTATCACGTCGACAAACCAAGTGCAGACGACTGTATCGTGCTCTGGGAGTTCTTCGTCTTCATCCTCGGTATCGTCTTCAAGTTCTTCATCGCTCTCGTCTTCCTCATCCTCGTCTTCTTCAATTTCTTCCTCTTCGTCATCTTCGAGTTCTTTGTCCTCGTCATCTTCTTCGGCCGCCGGTACGGCCGATGTCTCGGTCGTCATGACGCCTGTGCAAGCGTCCGTCGTGCGCGGCAACACGCTCAGTTACACGCTGGTGGCCCGCAACAACGGTCCGGCTTCCGCGGCAAACGTCATCATCAAAACTCCCGTTCCTGGTGGCGTGACGTACAACTCGTTCGTCATCTCTCCGGCAGGTAGCGGTTCGTGTTCTGTCGTGAACTCGAACGAGGTGCACTGTCCGTTGGGCACCATGAGTGTAGGCGAGCAAAAGACCGTGACGCTCAAATATGCAGTCCCGCTTGTTGCCAACTGCGTCCAGTCCACAGTCTACGCGACTGCGTACATCTACACCGATACGCAGGATAACGTGGCGACGAATAACCTGAGCCAGGCCTCGACCATCGTCACCTGCCCCACAACCAGCGGTACCGACGTCGATGTCAGCGTCCAGCAAACGGTCAATCAGCAGACGGTGATCCGCGGTCAACAAGTCGTGTTCTCATTCACAGTGCGCAATAACAGCACTGTTGCAGCTACGAATGTGCTGCTGCGCGACCCGTTGCAGGGCGGTCTGACGTACGTCTCGGGCACCGGTCTGGGTACGACGTGTTTGTTGGTCGGTACCGAGGTCAACTGTCAGCTGGGCACGATCCCCGCAGGCGATACCAGGATCATCACGATCGTCGTGTTTATCCCCACGCTTGTCGGTTGCACGAGCAACACGTTCATCTACAACACCGGCTTTGTCTCCAGCGACGTGCAGGACCTCAACCTATCCAACAACCAGAGCCAAATCACCGTGACCGCAACATGTACGACCACAACGACGACAGATGTTTCGATCGTCAAAACCGGCGTCTCTACAAGCACTCGTGGCACGAACCTGCCGTACAACATCTCCGTCACGAATACCGGCAACGCGCCAGCTAGCGACGTGCAAGTGCGCGACACCGTTCCGTCGGGAGTCACGTACGTCTCGGCTTTGAACGCGTCGTGTCTCCTCAGCGGTTCCGAGGTGCTCTGTTCGCTGGGCACGCTTGTCGCCAACGAAACCAAAAACTTCACGTTGACGTTCTTCGTTCCGACGATGACGACATGCACGCAGGTGACTATTCAAAACACTGCGAGTGTGCAGACGTCGTCTGTCGACAGCAACTCTGCGAATAACTTCAGCACCTTCACGACGAACGTCACGTGTCCGATAGTCACGACGAACGCCGATGTCAGCATTACCAAGACCGGCCAGCCGACGGTCATGCGTGGTGGGAATATTTTCTACACGCTGATCGTGACCAATAACGGCCAGGCCACAGCAACCAACGTCATCGTCCGCGATCCGTTCAATACGACGGAACTGCAGTACTTCTCGTCGTCGGGCGCGACATGCACGCTCAATGGCAACCAAGTGCAGTGCAACCTGGGCGACATGCTCGCCAATACGTCTCGCACCCTCACGCTGACATTCGGTACGACCCTCAACAATTATTCGACTGCCTGCGTCAACGGCTATGTCCAGAATACGGCATCCGTCTCGACGGATGCACAGGAGACAAACTATGCGAACAACCAGAGTCAGACTGTCTCGACCCAGATCACGTGCAATAACCCGCAGCCTCCTCCGTATTACCCGCAGCCTCCGTATTACCCGCAACCTCCTGTGTCCCCGCAGCCTCAGCAGCAGCCAACCATCATCTACAACTATCAAACGCAGTACCAGACTGCGCAGAATACCCCGATTGTCGATACGAATTTCAAGGGCTTTGTGATGCCGCAAACCGGAGCGAGTCACGACCTCTATGCGGCTGTAGAGAACACCGACGCGTACTTGCGAAAGCCCGTTCCACAGGCGCCGACTGAAGACGGTGGCAGCGGAACGCTCCTTGTGACGATTCTCTCGATGCTTGGCATCGCCGGAGTCGGGGCAGTGCGAGCGTCGAGATTTCTCTTCATCTAAAGAAGCTAGGAGAATGCGTTGCTGCTCGATGCACCCGAATTTCCTGAGCAGCACTACGTCACGTAGGCTTTTCTGCGAGTCATCTTTCTCCATAACACGGCGATCGCTCCTATATAGGTGACGTATCCCAAGACTTCCAGCAGCGATGGGTTGCCGTTATAGCCGAAGATGCTCTTGAGCAGTTCCCCGATGGCGCCTTGTTCGTGCAGCAAGGGAAAGGCTCCATTTGCCAGCATCGGAGGATTCAAATCCCACACTTGATCGATAATGCCCGGCAGAAAGCCGGCTTCCTGAAATTCATGGATGCCGTGCGCGACCAGGCCCGCGCCAAAGAGCAGCAGGAGCACGCTGGTGACCGTAAAGAACTGTCGCAGCGGAATGACCGAGAAGCCCTTGAACATGCAGTAGGCGAGCAGCAAGGCGATACCGATGCCAAAGAGCGCACCGACGAAGTGCGCTCCGACCTGCGCGTTGAGAAACGCCGCACGCAAGAAAATAACCGTTTCGACGCCTTCGCGCGATGTGCTGATAAAACTGAGCAAGAAGATCCCCAGCGCATGATTGTTCTCCACGTGCTCCGCGACTTCGCTTTCGATGTGTCGCTTCATGCTTCGACCTTGCACGATCATCCACAAGATCATCCACGTCAGCAAGCCCGCGGCGACGAACATCGTGACACCTTCGTAGATGTTCTCCGAGATTTCCGTAAATCCGCCGAGTACCATGTGGAAGACAAACGCGAGCGCCAGGCTGCACAGCGCGCCTGCCACTACGCCCAGCCACACGTATTTCTTGTGATGCCGGTTCCCGGTATGCGAAAGGAATGCCAGCATAATACCGACGACCAACGACGCCTCGAGCGTTTCGCGCAACGTAATGAGAGATGCCGCAACCATGAGAGTGTAGAAGGGATTGCGAGCACGAAGTTGCCCACCGTGGGGCGGAGGATAGCAGAGGGAAATGTACAATGTACAATGAAAAATGATGGAGCGGCTTCGCCGCATTTATAAAATTTTTCTCCTTCATTTTACATTTTTTTCACGCCAGCGGCAGCGTGAACGAAAACGTGCTTCCTCTGTCCAGTTCGCTCTTCGCCCATATCTTGCCTCCGGCTCTCTTGATGATGCCGTGCACGATGTACAGCCCTAAGCCGCTTCCGTCCGGACGGTATTTGGTCGCATTCGAACCGCGGACGAATTCGTTGAAAATCCTCGGCAAGTCCTGTGGCGGAATGCCGCACCCTTCGTCTTCTACTTCGATGAGCGCGTCATGCTGTCGCTTGAGCGTGCGTATCGTGATGAGCCTGCCTGAATCGGAAAAGTCGATGGCGTTGCCCAGCAGCTCGCGCAACACCGAGCCGATGAGCTTTTTGTCCATCTTCAGCTGCACGTCTTCCGCAAGCTCGAACGCGATGCTCTGTTCTTTCTTGTGCAAGCGCAGCTGCATTTCTGTTCCGACAGATCGCATCACTTGGTTGAGTGAGCCGATCTGCGCTTGGTACTGCATGGTACCCGCGTGGATCAAGTCCGCGTCCCGCAGCGCGTACAAGATCTGCTGCAGTCGAGAGATGCCTTCTTCCATATGCAGCATGACGTCGTTGTCGCCTTTGTGTTTGCGATCCTCCCTGAGAATCTCCAGTGACCAATTCAAAATCGAAAGAGGGTTTCCCAACTGATGAAACGCCAGCCGCAGCAATCCCGAACGCTCGATCTCGACGCTGCGAATGGCTTCCAAACGCCTTTGCGACAGAAACAGCAGAATGCCCCCGCCGATGGTCAGCGCGCTGATGAGCACGAGCAAAAACGCAACAGGCGAGAAGATACTCTGCGACAGAACAAGGTATTCGTCTGCCGCCATATCGAGTCCGAGCACGGCGACCGTCTGGCCGTTTCTCTGGATTGGCGCATATCCTGATATCAAATATCCCCACTGGTCCTGCGCGATCTCTTCATCGACTGCGGGGTGCAGAAACGCTTCGTGTTGCAGTGCGGGGAACTCCGTTGCATCGTACTCGTCGCCGGGGTACCCCGGCTCTTCTTCGCTGTCGACAGTGCCGTTGCCGTTGCGATCGAGTTGCGCGTCGGACAGCGCCAAGTCGGCATCGGCGACGAATTCCAAATGAATCGGATCATTCTGCGTTTTCCTGCGCATGATGTAGGCGAACTTCACATTGGCCACTTGTTCGCGGATGCGGTTGAGCCGTGCCGATGTGTCACGAAGGGCAGGGGAATCTTTGTCGTGCTCTCCGCGAATACTATCGATGACATCGGGGTCAAACTGCATTGCCGCAGCCGCCGCCGTGTTGCGCAGACGCTCGCGAAGCTGCTCCGCCATGATCATCTTGCCGCGCACGAAGAAGAACGTGCCGATTGCTACGATGAAGAGCATCACCAACGTGGCCAGCATGGCCACATGCCAATGCCGGTGGATGCGCTTACGCCAGCGACAAGATGAAGGTTCGTAATTTGCCATAAATCTTCCCATTGTACCATATTTTTCTCTCTGCAGCTAGCCAAAAGAACCAGTGCGACATGTGCAAGGTCTGCACCGACGACCTACGGAAGACTTGCAATAATATATAAATATGATATAATATGTAACTAACAATAACATTACAACAGTATTTATGAAGCAAGTCAAAAAACAGCAAGCCAACATGCACGCTATCTTTGTCGGGGGCGTGACACTCAGCTTCATTCTTCTGTGGATGACTATCGGGCATGCCGATCACAGCATTGCGAATCAGAACATACAAAAGAAAGCAGTGGAAGCGCGTATCTATCAGGCTGTGCTGTCATCCGTCCCCAAGGCTCCGGATGTGCCGGTTGTACAGCCACCGATTCCTCGATCTTTTTCTCGGCAATCTCTTGCCGATCGACACGTTGTGCTCATCATCAATGCCCCGGGCAGAAAAACCGAGCAGACGTTGCTTGCACTCCAAGAACATCCCGAGTGGATCGTCAAGAACAACGGACTGCTCGGTGAGCGAGAGATCGTCGATGCAAAGACGATTGCAATGGACTTGCGGCAAGGCAAGATCGGCGGCATTCGGTTGGTGCAGTCCGCAGAAATTTTCTCGGCCCAGCAAGATGCTAAAAACGTGACTCGCGCTCAGACGAGCGGCATCGCCAAACCCGGCTACGCGTTCGACGCGGGGGATGTTGGGGAGCAGATCGCCTCCGCCTTTATGGACGAAAAAGCCGAGGTCACTGTCGAGACAACGTACGAAAAGCCGCACGTCATCGTCACTCTGCCCGATGGCAGTCAGACAACCCTAAAGCTCTTGGCTACCGGCCTTTCGGACTTTGCCAACTCCACTCCCGGTCGCGACTGGAACGTACACAAGGCCATCGAGCAGCACGTGAACAACATCGTCCTGCCTGCGGACCAGATCTTCTCGATCACCGCTGCGCTCGATGTGCCGATCACGCTCAAAAAGGGTTGGAAGGAAGACCTAGGCCTCTTCGGTGGTGCTGCCGCCCTGACGCCGGGTGCTGGCATTTGTCAGTCTGTCACTACACTCTATCGTGCGGTGTTGCTGGCTGGGTTGCCCATAGTCGAACAGCGTAACCATAGTGCTTTTGTGGATCACTATGAGCCGCTTGGCATCGGTCTGGATGCGACGATGTTCCCCGGAGTGCAGGATTTTCGGTTTCGCAATGACACTGGCGAGCAAATGCTCATCCAGGCGTACATCGAAGGCCCGACGGTGTTCGTGAATTTCTTCGGCAACGACGACGGACGCACTGCGACGCTCAACGGCCCGTACTTTTATGGCAGCAAGAATCGCCCATCTGCGCTGCGACCACTCACGAGGAATCAAATCGGCTGGGTCCGCACCATCACGTTCGCGGATGGCAGCACGAAAGAGGAACCACTGTACGCAACGTACATCAAGCCAGTCTGGCTTTCGATGATCAAGAAGTACGACGGTGCCGACGGCATGAAGTTGCTGACGACGATGCTGGAGGATTTGTAAAGCGCAAACTCTAACACTTCATTCGATGCCTAGTACCTGTCGATGATCTCC
>CAYWEU010000094.1:0-2538 GCA_964457395.1 uncultured Candidatus Peribacteria bacterium | reverse complement strand
ACGTATTGCCGCATAGGTGATTCTCGTACCCCAGTTCGCCGGGCATGCCCCAGGCGTAGCAGTCGTAGCAATCTTTGGATTGATGCAGCCACGTGCAAAACCGACAGTTTTCCAGGTTCAGACAGTCGTAACAATCATAACTTTTCGACGAATACGAGACGTGATCGCCGCTCACCGACTGGTTGCCGATGCCGGCGTATTCTTTGCGTGGAACCGTAAGCGCGAGCTCCCGAAATCGCTTTTGCGCAGTCTCGAAAATGCCTTTGTCGGTCTTCAGCTGCTGCAGAGCAGTCTTGAATTCCTCCGCGCTGACCGGGCGATTGAAGATGTGATGCTTCTTCTGTACGAGCCCGACGCACCCGATGCACGAGACGCAGGACTTGCAGTCGAGTAGGAGCATCGAATCGCTGCACTTCTCACAGTTCTGGCCATACAAGAGCTGATTGCAGCCGTAGCAGTCGATGCACTGGTAACACGAATCCGAGTCGAATACGAAGAATCCGTCGACGACTTTGCGGTTGCGATACGCGTACGTGCAGTAGTAGCAATCTTCATCGTCCGATGCGGCGAAGATCAGGTAGCAATTCTTGTTGTAGGTCGTGAAGTTGGTGTACTCGCAGTTCTCGCTCTCGGCTTGGAAATTCAGTGACGGCGCCGGTACGACCTTGATGAGTTCGTCGAATTGATCGAAGAACGGACGGCTGAAGTCGAAGTCGCGGCCGCAGTCCAGCGGATCCCATTTGTCGCTGTACCACTCTTTGTAATCGTAGACTTTGAACGGCGAATCAGGCGCGTACATCGACATCATCATCTTGCCGGAGAAATCGCAACGGCGTTTGTAGAGCGTACGCTCGTTGCGCCAGCTTAAGCGTCGTTGCATGCGGCACGCCGGGCAGAGTGTTGGAGGCGGAACGGCCATGCGCTGGTAGAACGCATGGTCTTCGTTTGCGATCTCGAATGCCTGTGAGCAGTGACGACACGTCGTCATTGAAATGATTGAATAACAGTGAAAATGGCTGTCGCACTATAGTAATCAATCTCTATCCTGTATACTGTTCTTCAGAGAGAACAACAGGAAATCTATGATCCAAGACTACTTAGAACGCGTCGGCCTGGAAGGAAAAGAACAGAAGATCTATCTGATGCTGTCCCAGATCGGCGTGCAACCGGCATCGGTTGTCGCACGCAAGTGCAACCTGGATCGTGTGACGACGTACAAGCACCTCAAGAAACTTGCCGAGCGCGGGCTCGTGAAGATTTACTACGAGCGGTCGATGCAGTGCTTCGGTGTGGAGAGCTTCGAGAATATTCAGGCGTATCTCAAAGAACGCATGTCAGGGTACCAGGAACTGATCGAGCAGTTTCCGACCGCGGCAAATCTCCTGAAGACGCTCAAGGGCGAGGGGCAACTGATCCCTAAACTGCAAATCTTCGATGGTGAAACGGGCATGAAGAACTGTTTTCGCGATCTTCTGCTTGAAATCCGCGACCAGAAACTGGGCCAAATCCGCATGCTGACGAGCAACACCTTCGATGAGCGCCTCGGCGACGTGCCGCTTTCCACGTTTGTACGCGGGTTATTTGCCGATCTGCGCAAGAACAAGATCGACATGGAAATCTTCGAAGCCTCCGGAACGCTGATCCCCGAGCGGCTGCACAATGTCTCGTTCGAGACGATCAACCCCGACAAGCTCCCCGCCGCACGCGGTGCCACGAACATCTTCTTAGTCGGCCAAGTGGTGTATTTGACCTGTTACAAGCACTCGCAGATCGGGCTCAAAATCAAGCACGCAGAAATCAGTCAGATCTTTCACTTCTTGTTCGACATGATGGGGAAGATGGCGGTGTAGAATTTCTAATATACCTCTTGCAGGTAGCATTCCTCGCAATACACAATTTCTGGCCGATCGGGGGAATAACTTGTCTCAATGGCTTTTGCACATTTCGCGCATGCCCTCTTCCACAGTCTCTGGGGGTTGCGCAGCGCCAATCGTCTCGCATGACGCTCGTCGGGATGCAAACGCGGCAGCGGTAGACGGGATCGTCTGTAGTAGTCGAGTTCCTGTTTTATTATCCGAAATGGCTTGTTCGTCACATCACATTGCACTGCCCAATAAAGAATGTCATCGGGAATATCGTTGAGCGAATCGGGTATCTGAGAGGCAGAGATCACTTTGTCCGCCTGAGGCGCTTCCGTTTCCTCCTGCCAGACGAGATTGCGTTGTTCCACTTCATCTTTCTGCAACGGAAAATACTCCTGCGCCTCTGTTTCATTGTAGGCAAAGGATGACTGCTTCATCGGAAAAAACTGTCCCCATTCACCAGTTCTTTGCATATGTTCGATGATCTTCGGAACGAGCGCTTCGTATTCTTTCTGTGTGTATTGTGTATTGAAGATACAGAATTTTTTGTTCCGCAAGCCAACACAACCGAACAGGTTCATGTCATAATAACAAAAAGCGGAGTAGTATAAATCGCTGCCACGCTCGCAAGCCAGCGACGAGACTGTGTTTTTTACATAGGCGACATTCGCAACTT
>CAYWEU010000093.1:0-4279 GCA_964457395.1 uncultured Candidatus Peribacteria bacterium | reverse complement strand
ACCTGGAGGATCGATGTCGAGGTGAGCTTAATCTTGGGATTTGCGACCATGGCTTCCAGAACGAACGTGGTAGAGAAGCCTGGATCGATCTGAGTGATGACCGAGCTGGTCAGGTTCCTACACGTGACAAAGAGTGAACCGGACTGCGCCTTTGGAGACATCGGCTTGCCAAAAGTAGTTCCATCGGAAGCAATACACGTGGACTTCACTGTCTGATCAGCCTTGTTGTAAAGCCTGAAAGTTGACGTTGCTGCAGCAGTGTTGTCATCGATACCAAGCTGCACGTTCGTGGCATTGACGTTGAAGATCACACCGGAAAGCGTGAACTTGTTCGTGCCGTTCTTCAGGTTGCTTGCGGCAGCCGTGGAGAACTTGAACTGAGCGATCTGGCGCTGTGTTCCTGACGGAATTGCAGTGCCGTTGGCATTCGGATCAGCGTTCGTGATGGACGAGATCTTGGCAAGAACAACGGTGTTCGCGTTGGAAGAAACGGAGACGTTTCTCGCAGCAGAGCTGACACCTTGGAAGACTTCGCCTTCCGGAGTGTTGTCTGCATCGTTGGCGGCCAGGTTGTTGCTGGAGAGAGAACCGCGAGCGCGAACCGCACCGGTCGTCGTGCTCGGAGTCAAATCAAGACGAAGGGCAATACCCGTTCCGGAGACTGCACCATCGAGATCGTTGCGCATTCTCGGACGGATCAAGACGTTCGTGTTGCTTCCTTTCGGAACAATGAACTCCTGGTTCTTCATCTTCGTACACATGGAGTTGGCCGGAACTGCGTCGCTTCCGCAACCCGCAGGGGTGGCAACAGCGAACGGAGTCGTCGCACCAACTTTGTAGAGCTCGAGACGATCGACGTTCTTCGCGAATGTTCCCGGCGATACTGTGCCGGAACCCGTGAAGACGAGGTCTGTCACGTCGATGTCTTCGTACTCTGCATGGAACTGCAAGCGGAGGATCTCATCGGAGAGCGTGCCGCCAAGGAGCTGGCGGGAACGAACCGGAGTGCTGGACTTGGTAACATAGAGATCACCCTGAGACCTGAGCGTGTAGTTCGTAGCGTACTGCGTCACAACCTGAATGTCGGCTGAAGCGCCGCCATCGGTGTAGCTTTCCACGCTGGCCTCAGCAGTGTTTCCCGTCGTGACACTCTTCGTCTGAATACCGGAGAGAGAGCTGCCGTCGTTGACCTGCTCGGCCTGGGCAAATGTTGCACCAGTGTCGAAGCGGATCTGGAGAGCCGGTGTCGTGCCGGTGAGAGAGGACGAAATGTCGGCGTGAATTTCGAACACGATCGACTTCTGCTTCGGGATGACGTAACCGCCGCCCGTCAGTTTGGAGAAGGTGATCTGACTGCTCTGAGAAGAAACACCCTTCTGGAGGATCGTGTCGACGACACCGTCGTCGTTGCTGTCCACCCAGAGAGCATAGTTGCTTCCGTTCACCAAGCTGAAACTGTTGGCAGCTTCGAAGATGAAGTTCGTGACAAGAATGTCTGCAGCCTCGGAAGCGCGAGCCTCAAAACGGAAGAGGCTGACGTTCTTGGCATTCGAGACCGTCGTGTCGTTGATGGCCGTGGACTTACCGGTGATGGTGAGGCCTGCGGTCTTGATCTCCTGGAAGTTACCGGTGATCACTCCGCCCGGGCGGAAGTCTCCGACACGGTCATTCGTGGAGATACCCTTGATCTTCATCTGGTAGGTCGTGACGGTGGAAGCGTAGAAGCCGCCCATCGTACAACCGGTCGTGTTACTGACGAGGTCATTGCTCGCATTGAGCTTATGCGTTGCCTCTCCACAGATGTGGATGCGGAACTTGTCACCGTTGGCCGGAGCAGCATTGGCGCTGGTACCCGAGTTGTCGATGAAGTTGACGCGGAACTCGTACTTCTCCTTACCTTTGATGATGAAATCATCGAAACGGTAGACCTGAGTAGCACCGGAAGCAGTGATGTTCGTGCCGGCTGCATTGTTGCTGAAATCGGAAGAAGTGGTCAAACGAACACCGGAGATCGTTCTGCCGGATGTCGTGTTCCGAAGCTCAACTTTCTCGAGAGCGTCGTTGATATCGTCCACAGTACTCCCAACAATGCGGCCCTTGGTAAACGAGGCACCGGTTGAAGTCGTACCCTGGATAAGGATGTAGAGATCTTCGACATCGACATCCTCACCTCCTGTTTCGAACCAGACGTTTGCGAGCACGGCGTTCTTGTCCTTGCGGGTGAACTGCTGTGTCACAGGTCCGTCGATAGAGATCGTGAATTGACCTGCATCGATCGTGACGGTTCCCGGGAGTGAAGAAGTCTCGGTCGGGAGGGAGATCGACGAGCCATAGAGCTGGCCGTTGACACCGTATCCGTAGAGAGAACCGACGGCGAAGATGTCGCCCGTCTCATCGAAGTGAATTTTGATGTTCTTGGCGGCACCGCCTTTGATATCGGCAACGACGCTCGTCGTGATCCTGTCGCCCTCGAGTACGGTAAACGGCGGGTCGAAGACAAGCGTGGCGTAGTCACCGACCGTCGAAGCGACCGTCTTGGTGAGAACGGTGCCGTCGGAACGGCGGATCTGGATGTTCGCGTACTCGCCATCGCCTGCCGTGCCGTCGTTCTGGAGGGTCATGGAGTAGATGGTCTGATCCTCGGTGGAGTTGAGCGAAAGTTCCCACTTACCGATGGTTGCAGCTTTGTCACCGACTTTGATGTTGCTTGGAGTGACAGAGCGATACGCAATGGAAACGATACCCGAAGAAACGGCAGCGACGCGGAAGGACTTACCCTTGAGAGGGAAGTTGCCTGTCACGCCTTTGGCATTGCTGATGAAATCGGTCGGAAGTTCGACGGTGAGCGCGTGCTCACTGGAGATAGTGGCAGTCGTCGTCAGGTCTCCTGCAATCTGCACCATCACCGTCTTACCGGCCTTCACAACGAGAGGCTTCGTAAAGCGGAGAGTGGCTGTGTAGCTCTGAGAGTCGATTGTGCGCTTGCGGGTCACGCGAGCACCGTCAACAACGGCGTACACACCGGAGAAATCGTCGCTGGCACCGAAGCCCTCGTGAAGAATCGTGAGATTCTCGATCATGACGTCATCGCTCGTGGCGGTGACATCGAGGCTGGTGAAGACGACACCCTGAGCACCCTTCGGGATCGTGTCGCCAACGGGGTTCCTTGCAGACAACGTCGCCTCGAGGCTGCCGTTGCCGAGAACAAGGGACGTGTAGCCCTTGAATGTAGTGGAATCCGAGAACTTCTTGCCGTCCGTCGTGAGCATGTCAACGACGGTTGCGGTGTAGGTTTTGCCGGCATCCATGGCGGAGGCCAACGTGAGCTCGACCATGTCCTTGCCGGTCAACTTGACAGAGGCCACAGGGATCTCGGGCGAACCCGTGACCGTGTAGTGACTCTTGTCCTTGGCAGCGGTCTCGTCGACGGAGGAGTTGAAGGCGACTTCAACCACCATGGCGGAGATTGCGCTTGCAGACTTGATTTTTGGCGTCGAGACAGCGGTTGTGCCGCAGTCCTTGCCGTAGGTCAAACCTTGGTCAACGCGGTGCAACATGACCACCATTTCTGCGCGGTTCATGTTGTCGCTCGGGCGGACGCGGCCCGTAGAATCGTCACCCTGAAGCACGCAGTGATCTGCGGCCGTCTGGATGTCTGTGGTGAACCACTTGCCCGTCGGGTTGTCGACGAACTGGGTGGCGGAACCGGCAGACTCGAGACCGAAGGCGCGGACGATGATCGCCGCAGCCTCGGCACGGTTGATGTTGGCACTCGGTCGTGCGTAGCACGGGTGCTTGCCATAGCAAGAACCGTCGCCGCGGACCCAGGCCTCCTTGCCTGCTTCCTCGAAGTAGCCGTAGTACCAGGCGCCGGTCGCGACGTCATCGAAGCTCGGGGTTGCCGGAGCCGTGTTGATGATTCCGCCGTTCAGCTCGACAACGAGCTTGATGAATTCCGCGCGGTTGGCGTTGTCCGTGCCGCGGAAGTGTGTCTTGGCTGAGTCGAGGTAGCCGGCATCAACGAATGCGCTGACGGCGTCCTCGTACCAAACCCCCGCAGGAACATCGGAGTATGCAGCGATGGCAGTCGCGACTTGCGAGAGCATGATGGCTGCAGCCGACACACCTGCGAACACTTTCTTCATGTGAGAAATGTTCATATAGATAAGGTGTAGGGTAGGAAAGAGAAATAAAAGAGACAATAAAGATTGTCGGGTGGGCACGCTTTCCCTCACGTGCGGTTGTCGTCGTATTGAAGGTCTTCCCATCTCCTCGCCTA
>CAYWEU010000092.1:0-4609 GCA_964457395.1 uncultured Candidatus Peribacteria bacterium | reverse complement strand
TGAGGATATCCAGGTGCAGCTCACCCATGCCCGCGATGATAGTCTGACTTGTCTCGTCATCGGTATGCACACGGAATGTCGGGTCTTCCTCGGAAAGTTTTTGCAGCGCGATGCCCATTTTCTCTTGGTCGGCTTTGGTCTTGGGCTCGATGGCCATGGAGATCACAGGCTCTGCGAAGGTGATGCTCTCGAGCTTGATCTCGTGGTCTTCCTCGCACAGCGTATCGCCCGTGCGCGTTTCTTTGAGCCCGATAGCAGCGCCGATATCCCCTGCTTCGATCTTGTCGATCTCCGTGCGGTTATTGGCATGCAGACGCACCAAACGGCCGATGCGCTCTTTGTTACCAGTACGCGAGTTGATAACGTATGTGCCAGTCTTAAGCACGCCCGAGTAGACACGGATGAACGTGAGTTTGCCAACGAACGGATCAGACGCGATCTTGAACGCCAAGCAGGACAGCGGCTCGTCGTTGGACGGCTTGCGCTCGACGGAATTGCCTTCGGCGTCGGTACCCTTGGTGACCGGAACATCGAGCGGAGAGGGCAAGTAGTTGACGACCGCGTCCAGCACCAGCTGCACGCCCATGTTCTTGAGTGATGAACCACACAGCACGGGGAACGTCTTGCCGGATGTCGTACCCTGGCGCAGTGCTTGCTTGAGTTCGTCTTTGGTCAGTGTGCCAGTACGCAAAAACTTGTCCATCAGCTCGTCACCGGCACCTTCTGCAGCCTTCTCCATAAGAATGCCGCGGTACGTGGCGACCGCTTCTTTCATATCATCTGGAATGGGGTGATGCACGTGCTTCTCGCCATGTTCACCCTCGAAGGTGACCATTTCTTCCTCGACCAAATCGATGATCGCCTTGAAGTCGCTCTCGGCCCCAACCGGCAGCTGAATGGCAACAGCGTTGGGTGTCAGTCGTTGATGGATGCTCTCGAGAGACATGGTAAAGTCGCCGCCGATCTTGTCCATTTTGTTGACGAACGCCAGGCGCGGAACATGATACTTGTCCGCCTGTCTCCACACGGTCTCGCTCTGGGGCTCGACACCTTGCGAGCCGTCGAAAACAGCCACTCCCCCGTCCAACACGCGCAGCGATCGCTCGACCTCGGCCGTAAAGTCCACGTGGCCGGGAGTGTCGATGAGGTTGATGGTGATGGCGACGTCCTGGCCCTGGAACGTGCTCTTCCACAGACACTGTGTAGCAGCGGACGTGATGGTGATGCCGCGCTCGCGCTCTTGCTCCATCCAGTCCATGGTCGCCTCTCCCTCGTGCACCTCACCGATCTTGTAGTTCTTGCCCGTGTAGAACAACACGCGCTCGGAGGTCGTCGTTTTGCCAGCATCGATGTGGGCGATGATGCCGATGTTACGAACATTTTTTAAGTCCATAAAAATTCGTGAAAATGAAGCAAAGAGGTTCCGCGGCAGTATAGGGAAACAAGCCCCTGAGCAAAAGGGATTTTAGTCTTCTATTTCAGTTGTAGATGGCGTGGGTGCCTATTGAGAAAAAGATCGCTGTTCCTTTTTCCATGCGAAAGATGATTCTATATTTCAGGTCAATCGAAATGCTCCAGTAGCCCTTGAAGTTGCCGGAAAGTTTGTGCAGACGAAGGGAGGGATGGAATGGATCACGCCGAAAAAGCTTGAGGGCTTTCGTCGTTTTGTCCTTCACCGCATTTGGCAAATCTCGCCAACCTTTCGCAAAACGCGACGATATCTCTATTGCATCGATCTTCATCGCAGACGTTTGAAGAAGGCGTCAATATCTTTGTCCGATCGCAGCACTGCGCACTTTCCTTCACGGTATTCCTTCTCCCCGATGCGGATGTCCTGAAGAAGTTCTTCCTCACTCATAAGATGTTCCTCTTCATTAATTACTCTCATCACATAAGCGCTGATCGTCATTCTATTGTTCTTGGCCCTCTTTTTCAGAGAGGCTAATTTCTTCGGCGGAATGGAAAGACTGAGGATGGCACGCATATACAAGGAGAGGAAGTGTATTACAATTGTAGTACAGATAGTCTAAAGAATCAAGAGCAAATCAAAAATACCCCCCGCATCCGCAGAGGGTACTTTCTCAAAACTCAGAGGGAGATCAGGTGGAGTACAGTGTGGAGTTCACGGTTGTTTCTGGATACTCGATCCAGAGGAATGACGTGTCTTTGCCAAAATCTTTGTCCATCCACCGTATGTGGCTGACAGATGAACCATACGCAGTGGCATTGATGTCTCCGAAACTCTGCAGAGACGCTTGCAATGTGGAAATGAGAGTGGAACTGATTCTACCGCTTAAGAGATCACCCTCGAGAACAAACGTCTGACTTGAACCAGGAGTGATATCCGTTTGTACATATCCAAAGAGACCCGAACATTCGACGGTGAAAAGGCCAGTGACAATACCTGCAATAGTGTTGCCTGCCATGTTCTTTGCGATACAAGTTTTCTTAATAGCCTGATTCGCCTTGTTATAGAACTTGAAGCCTGAACCCTTCATGGTGGCGTTTGACACATTCACGTTGAAAATCAAACCATTGAGAACAACGTTATTCTTGCCGTTCATCCAATTGCCATTGTCTGCGGCTGAAAACTTAAATTGACCGAATGCCATACGCAGAGGAGTCACTGATAAACTGCTTCCGTTTGCATCCGGGTTGGCATTCGTAATAGAAATGATCTTGGAGAGGACGACATGATTTTTGCTTCCTGATATCGCGTTGGCATTGCCCGGGGTTCTTGTACCGATGAACACTTCACCTTTGGCATTGGAGTCGTTGTCGTTCGGTTGCAAAGAATTTCCTGAGATTTCTCCCACAGCACGGACTGATCCATTTCCATTGACTGCGCTGGTGTTGGCAGAGATGTTCAAGGTTATTGCTTTGCCCGAAACGGCTCCCACTGTATCCGTCTTCATCCTCGGACGGACGAGAACCTCCACGTCTGTATCTTTTGATACGACGAGTTCTTTGCCCAAGTTCGCACACATTGAACCGGTAGGAATGCCGGAAGTCACGGTACAACCTGCAACAGTCGCCACAGCGAACGGCTTGGTCTCGCCGACTTTGTACAGCTCTAATTGGTCCACATTCTTCGCAAGTTCATTGGGGTCTGTTGCGGTGGAATTGAATACGAAGGCCTTTACCTCTATAGGCTCGAACTCGGCATGGAGCTGCAAACGGAGAATCGGTTCCCCCAGTGTGCCACCCAGCAATTGCCGACTACGCAGCGGCGTCGTGGACTGCGTCACGTACAAATCGCCTTGGTTACGGATCGTGTAGAGAGTCGACTCGGTCTCTGTGACAACGATCTCGCACACACCTGTTGACTCGCAAAGGTCGTTCGTTTTGATGTCCGAAAGTTGGGAGCCATTCTGCACTCTTTTGGCTCCTATGTAATCACCAAGGACAGTTGCGAATTTCAACTGCAGTGATTCTGTCGGTTCTGACAGAGAGCTTGTTATATCTGCATGCACTTCGAAAGCACGTTCTTGTCCGGAAGGAATAACGAATCCTCCATTGATCAAGCTGCTCAATGTCACAATTCCGTTCGGTGCAGAATCACCTTTCTGCAGAACAGTGTCTACCGTGCCGTCGTCGTCCGCATCTGCCCAGAGCGTGAAGTTTTTAGCATTTATCAGGTTACTCTGCTGCACATCGAAGACAGCACTCGTGAGGCGAATATCTTCGTTGAACGCACTGCCGATAAAACGCAGCAACGGAACGTTTTTCTGGTTTCTCACAACCGTATCTTCTGTCGCCATCGATTCTTGTGTGATGAAGAGCTCTTCTTCTTTGACTCTACCGCCACCTCCTCCACCTGCGCCACCGCCACCAGTCGTACAAACGATGGATGTCACAACCGTATCGCTTTTGTTGTTCTCATCATTCGGATCTGTCGTATCGCTGCTCACCAAAGCCCTACTCTCGATGACAGACTCGCACGGAACGTCATCGGTGGAAAAATACAACGTCAGTGTTTTTTCTTGACCTGCGTCGAGAGATCCCACGTCATAGCATTCGACGAAGATTCCATCGACGATGCCATTACTGCTCACGCAGTCTTCTGGACCGAGGAATCGTAGAGTGACCCGACCCGGAATATGGTCAGAAATAGTCACGTCCTGCGCCGTATCGGGGCCGTCATTGTGGATCGTCAGCGTGTATGCCAGCACTGCGCCTCTTTCTAATTGATTTGGTCCGGTTTTGACAACCGAGAGATCAGCCGAAGGCTCTGAGGACCTCTCTGGCGTCTTCGCCGCTGCAACGAAGAATCCTCTGGTGGCATTGCGCGCGTACGGGTTGAATGAGACAAGCTGCTCGAGTGTCTGGAATTTGAATGCGATGAGTGGCATAGACTTGGTTGATGCTCCTGGGGCCGTGATTATGTCATTGTTGCCGTCGTTGTTGGTGTCTCCCACCGCAACCCGCACGCCGCCGGTAAACGACGGATCGTAGGCCATAAAACTCTTCAGCTCTGCGGAGCCGTTTGCGACGAATACCTTCACGTGAGGTCCGCCGCCTTCTCCGGCTCCGGTGACAATTTCTGCTTTGTTATCATGATCGAAATCCCCCGCGGATACATAGATGCCGTTGCGGAATGAGCCATATG
>CAYWEU010000091.1:0-5014 GCA_964457395.1 uncultured Candidatus Peribacteria bacterium | reverse complement strand
GATTTCTTTTCGTCTTTTTCTTGTTTTATTTGCTACACTTTGGCCGCCTGCACCGTCGAGCCACCCACCTCGGGGTGGGCTGCTGCAGGACTTTCCTTAACATCCCCACGTGCGCACGGCGACGTTTCCTTCATACGAATGAAGGAGCGAGCCAGGAGAACCCTGCTTCCCCCGCCGTGGCGACGGGAACATTGCTCAGCTCGCCGTGGCATATCGGAGTTCCGGCAACCTCGGCTACGTCAACTGGAATCGCGACAATCGTCAGTTGAACGTCAACAGGAATCATCCGGACGACAGCGACGACGATGCCGCTCCGTGCTCCTCGATGCGGGTGTTAAGGCTGCGACGACTTCAGCCATCCCCCCAACATCCGGCCCACTTCCAACAGTTTCTCTTGGGCTTGAAAGAGCATCGTTTCGTTTCCGGTTTTGAGTTCCAGCATCAGCCGTAGCGTCAGGAGGAGCAGCTCGTGCTGCGCCGCCGCGCGAACCAGATAACCGCCCTTGAGGCTCTTCGGGGCATTTTTGGCAAGCAAGAGTTCGCGTAGAAGATCTCCGCACGTATCTTCCGCGCGTTTGCCAAGCGCATGACGCCATCGCTTATCCGTGTGGCTCACGATGTCCGTGATCAGCTTCCACGCGTCGTACGTTCGTGTGATGATGGGCAACTCCAAGCTCATGGATTTCAGCGTACCAGCACTCTTTCGGCATTGGCAGCGCTTCCGGCGTGGCAAAAACAGGACTCATGAATTCGATGCCTTCACCTTTTATCTGGAGACGGAACTTGCGCGGCTCTCCTATGAACTTTCCTCCCGTAGCTATCGCCACGGGTCGTATCGCTCGTTCCTTGTTGCCGATCCCAAGCGCCGCGTGATCGCCATGGCGCCTCTGCGCGATCGCTTCGTCCATCATGTCCTCGCCGCGCATCTGCGCACAACACTCGATCCCCGTTTTTTCTTCGATCACTGGTCGGGCAGAGAAGGTAAAGGCTTGCATGGGGCCATCCGCCGCGCTCAATGTTTTCTTGGAGAGCATGCGGACGGATATTTCTGGCGCTTCGACATTCATCGCTGTTTTCAGAGCATTGATCACAACATTCTTCGCCCGCTTCTTCATCGTCACATCGAAAACACCGACGCTCTGTGGTTGAGCGACATTATTCTTTGCAGTTGCGCAGGGGGGGGGGCTTCCTATCGGAAACCTGACCAGTCAGGTGTTCGCGGCGATGTATCTGCACGAATTGGATCGTTTGCTTACTCATACACTCCACGTTCCGCGGTGGCTGCGGTACGGTGACGATGTCGTTGTCTTTGCGCCGTTCGAGAACGATATTCGGGAAATCAGAACACGGACTATTGTCTTCCTTCGCGATGTCTTGCATCTGCGCGTGCATCCGGTTCATGACCGGCTGCTGCCATGCAAGGCAGGTCTCTGTGTACTAGGGTGGCGACTAAAGCCACATGAGCGTCGTCTGTTTCCGAGAACACGTCGGAGGATCCGTGATCGCCTCTCCCTTGCCAATGCCTCGAGCTACGCCGGACTTCTTGCACATGAGACTGTGAGAGAGCGTAGAAAAGAGTGGGCGCATCGAGTGTGCGTGATTCTCCGTAGTCCATGCTCTAATCATTCTTAGGATATTTCCCAGGTGAACCACGAATTATTATTGTTTCACAGCCCGACTCCCCGATACTCCAGCCCCGCCGCTGTCACTTCCGCCGGTTCGTACACATTGCGCCCATCGAACAGCAGAGTTCCCTTCATCGTATTCTTGAGCGCAGTCAAATCGACGCCGCGAAACTCGTCCCACTCGGTGAGCACGATGACGGCATCCGCGCCTTTGGCCGCGCTGAGTGCGTCGGCGCAGTACTCGAGACCACTGGGCATCTGCTTCTTGGCGTTGTCCATGGCTGCCGGGTCGAAAGCCCGTACGGTATGACCGGCTTCCAGGAGCGTTGGAATGATGTCCAGACTCGGTGCATCGCGCATGTCGTCCGTTTTGGGTTTGAAACTAAGTCCCCAGACCGCGAGGGTGGATTTTTTTGACAGTGATGCCAGGATTTTTTCCAAAAACCTCACTCGGGCATGTCGATTGATCTTGTCTGTTGCTTCCACGATCGGCATGTCGACACCGAAGTCTTTTGCCGTGACCATCAGCGCCTTCACGTCTTTCGGGAAACAGCTGCCTCCGTAGCCGATGCCCGCATGCAAGAAGCGTGGTCCTATGCGGTCATCCAGCCCAACACCCCGCGAAACGTCACGAATATTCGCTCCTGCTTTCTCGCAGAGTTCGGCGATCATGTTGATGAAACTGATTTTGGTCGCCAAAAAAGCGTTGCTTGCGTACTTTACGATTTCCGCGCTCTCGCGGTTCATAAAGACGATGGGCTTGCTGACTCTCGTGATGGGTCGGTACAGCTCTTCCATCAGCGCTTTGGCACTGATGGAGCGGGTAGCGTCTAGCGGATAGCGCTTAGCACGTTCGCTACTCGCTACTCGCTGATCGCTACTCGCTTCGTCATTGATTCCGACGACGATTCTGTCGGGCATAAGAGTATCCGGCACGGCCATGCCCTCGCGCAGGAATTCCGGGTTACTGATGACGGGAATGTGCACCCCTGCTTTTCGCTTTTGAACGACGGCATTGATGCGCTCCTCGCAGAGTTTCCCCGTGCCGACTGGGACCGTGGATTTGTTCACAAACACGACATCGTTCGTCGCATTATTCGCGACAGCCTCGGCAACAGAGAACACGGCCTTCAAGTCCGCGCGGTGGTCTTTGTCGGGTGGTGTCGCAACTGCAGAGAAGACGATCTGCACGCCGGGTAAGGCTTCGACGAGGTTGCAGGTAAACGACAGCCGATTCGTCTTGAGGTTTTTGACGATCAGCTCTTCCAGTCCCGGTTCGTAAATGGGGCTTTTGCCTTGGCGCAGCATCGCTACTTTTTTCTCATCAATGTCCACGCCGATGACGTCATGTCCCAGTTCTGCGAAGCACGCAGCGGAAACGAGGCCGACGTAGCCGGTACCGACAATGGCGATCTTCATAAGGGGAGTCTAGCAAGAGAGGTTCGAATTTACCATTTTGGCACATCTTCTTTGTACACTCTCACGATCCTCGCATGCACATCATCGATGTCCAATGTATCCAACATCGTTCCTTCTTGCGCGACGACGAGTGACCCCAGCACGTTGCATATCCTGCCAATGTGGGTAAGCGACCAGCCGTTTGCAAGACCGATCAACAGTCCTCCGCGGACAGCGTCTCCTGCACCCACAGGATTCACAACTCTGTCGGGCTTGCATGCGGGAACAATGGCTGTTTCCTGCTTGGACTGGAGCGTGATGCCATGTTCTCCTTGTGTGATAATCAACAAGCCACATGCCTCCAGTACGCGTTCGTTCGACCACTCGAGCTTTTCGCTGGCGAGTTGCCACTCGTACGCATTGACGACCAAGCCACTACTTGCCTTGACTGCACCGCGCAGTTCGTCGCGCGTGAAGTTCAACGATTGCTGTCCCGGGTCGAACAGATACGGGATCTTCAAACGTTTGCACTCTTGCGCTGCTTGTACCATCGCTACGGTGTCTCGTGGACTGATAATCGCGTACGCCAAGCCGTCTCGCTCGTCATCGAGCTTCGGCAGCTTGCCGTGCACATCGGCACCCGGGTGAAAAAATGTGATCTGGTGCTCGCTGTTATCGGTCGCGATGATCGCCGTCGCGGTAAATGCGCTGTTGATTTTCTGGATGTGATCAGTCGCGATGCCCCGCTCTCGTAGCAAGGCCAAGTACGACCCGCCGTCGTTGCCGATAGAGCCGACCATCAACGGCTGTTGACCAAGAAGTTTCAAATTCCATGCCACGTTGGCCGCAGTGCCGCCATGGTGCCGCTCCATGCGGTGCGCGAGGTACCCAACCGAAAGATTCTTCAAGTTCCCCGCATCGATGCCTTCGATGAACGACCCGTTGTAATGCAGCAGAATGTCATACGCGATGGAACCGTGGACGAGAAATTTCATGAGTGAAGTGCGGTAGAACAGGAAGCATAGTACCGGCACAATTTTAAATTAGAAATTTTAAATTTAACATTTACTTCAGATTTTCCCTTTGAGAACTCTCTGCTATCGTACTGTTATGTCCTCCATCAAAGATCCTTCTCTGGCTGCTCAGGGTCGATTGAACCTGGAAATCGCCGAGAAACGCATGGGTGCTCTGTGCACCGTTCGCGATCAATTCGCAAAGACCAAGCCGTTTGCGGGGCTCAACATCGGCATGGCGCTGCACGTGACGAAAGAAACCGGCATCTTGGTGCGCACACTTGTTGCCGGCGGCGCAAAAGTATCCATCACGGGCTGTAACCCGCTGAGTACCCAAGACGACATCGCAGCGGCATTGGCCGAAGAAAAAGATGTGATGGTCTGGGCCTACAAAGGTGAGACGAAAGAAGACTACTACAAGTTTTTGACGGCAGTCATCGAGACGAAACCGGACATCACCATCGATGATGGGTGCGACTTGGTCACGGAGATCCACACGAAACACCCACAGTTGCTCGGCAAGATTATCGGCGGTTGCGAGGAGACGACGACCGGCATCATCCGGCTGCAATCCATGGTGCGCGAAGGGGCGCTCAAGATGCCCATGATCGCGGTGAACGACAACAAGACCAAGCACCTCATGGACAACTACTACGGCACGGGACAATCGACGTTCGATGGCATTTTACGATCGACCAACTTGCTGATCGCCGGCAAGATCGTCGTGGTGCTGGGCTACGGCAGCTGCGGCAAAGGTGTTGCGATGCGCGCACAGGGGCTCGGTGCGCAAGTTATCGTTACTGAGGTCGATGCGTTCGCCGCACTGCAAGCGGCGATGGACGGACACCGCGTGATGCACATGGCAGATGCTGCGAGCATCGGAGATTTGTTTATTACCGTCACGGGCAACCTGCACGTCATCCGCATGGAGCATATCGAAAAGATGAAGGACGGCGCGGTCCTGTGCAACTCCGGACA
>CAYWEU010000090.1:0-3985 GCA_964457395.1 uncultured Candidatus Peribacteria bacterium | reverse complement strand
AACTAGAAGCATTGCGCGAATATTTCGGAGTGTAATTTTTTTTGTAAGATTTTCGTCGGCTGTTGCCGACGTCTGCGACACGGTGTCGCAGCTACGGGAACTCGTTGATGTTTTCTTCACTGAAATATGATACGATGCCGTCTCCGTTTCCCAATCATCCCATGAAAAAGCTCACACTGCTCCTCGGGTCTCTCGGTGGCGCGCTAGCCGGGTACGTGTTCTCCAACAAAAAGCTGCGTCATGAGCTTAGCAATGCCAAGGACGCGCAGGCTGCGGCCAAGATCTTGGGCAAGCATCTGTCCGCGGATGGCCATGCCGTTGGCGATGAAGTGAAGCAGTTCGTGCAGAGCGATCACTTCCACGAGAAGATGGTGGAGGCCAAGAAATACGCGAAGAAGTACTACGATACGTCCAAGAAAGAAGTGCAGAAGCTGGTAAAACAAGGCAAGAAAGAAGCGACCGGATTTCTGAAGACGAAGGTGGGAGGTCGGAAAAAATAAGAGAAGATCTTCTTGCCTCAAACCGAAATCTGAGTACAATACGCGGCGGGCTCGTCGAAATAGACAGTGGGTTCCCCTCAGAACTCCTTTTTCTTTTGTATGAAGCCAAAGTCCACTCATCAGCACGCGAAGTTCGTCATTGTCACGGGCGGGGTCTGCAGCTCGCTTGGCAAAGGCATCGCTACCGCAAGCATCGGTGCGATCCTGAAGGCGTGCGGCTACAAGGTCTTCGTGCAGAAACTTGACCCGTACTTAAACGTGGACCCCGGGACCATGAGCCCGTTCCAGCATGGCGAAGTATTCGTCACGGACGACGGAGCCGAAACAGACTTGGACCTGGGACACTACGAACGCTTTATCGATGAGCCGATGAGCAAGCTGAGCACGGTGACGACGGGCAAGATCTATACCGAGGTTCTGGCGCGCGAGCGCAAGGGCGATTTTTTGGGGGGGACCATCCAAGTTGTTCCACACATCACCGATGCGATCAAAAACGCGATGATCAGCGCAGCCGCCGCCAGCAAGGCAGACATCATGATGATCGAAGTCGGCGGCACGGTGGGGGACATAGAAGGAGAGCCGTTTCTGGAGGCGATCCGTCAGATGAAAGCCGAGATGGGCGATGACTGTATCTTCCACGTTCATTTGACGTTGCTGCCATACCTCAAGGGTTCCAAAGAGCTCAAGACCAAGCCGACACAGCTCTCCATTCGCGAGCTGCGGCGCATCGGGCTGCACCCCGACATGATCTTGGCGCGTGCGGATTATAAAATTCCGAGAGACCTCTTGGATAAGATCAGCAAGTTTTGCGGTGTCGCCAGAGAGGCAGTCATACCGGCGTTAACAGTGAACTCGATTTACGATGTGCCGCTGAACTTGCAGCAGTACGACGTCGCGCGCATCATCGGGCACAAGCTGCGGCTGGGCAACGTTACGCCGGACATGCGTGAATGGGAAGAAGGCCGCAAACGGTACGAAGAAGCGGGTAAGCCGCTTCGGGTCGCCATCGTTGGCAAATACACGTACTTGGACGATGCATACTTGAGCGTCATCGAGTCGATCAAATCATCGGCGGTGTTCCATGGGCGCAAGGCCGAAGTCGTATGGGTCGACAGCGAAAAGCTGGAGGCAAAGGACAAGGAATCGTGGGACGACCTCACGTCTTGTGCGTGCATCGTTGTTCCCGGCGGGTTTGGCCCGCGTGGTATCGAGGGCAAGATCTTGGCGGCGCACTACGCGAGGACAAACAAAGTACCGTACTTGGGACTCTGCTTGGGCGCGCAGCTGCTGGCCATAGAGTTCGCACGATTCGCACTCAAAGATCCGCAACTCACCAGCGAGGAGTTCGATGAAAAAGAAGAATTAAGCAAAGCGAAGTACGTGGTGCATTTCCTGCCGGACCAGCACAAGGGCAAGAGCAAGGGCGGCACACTGCGGCTTGGACGCTATCGCTGCAAGCTCAAGAAGGGGACTAAGGCGTTCGAAGCTTATGGAAAAGAAGAGATCATCGAGCGGCACAGACACCGCTACGAGTTCAACAATGCGTTCCGCAAGAAGCTGGAAGACAAGGGTTTGATCTTTTCTGGTGAGTGGACAGAAACCCGTTCGACAGGCTCAGGGCAGGCGGGTCTCATAGAGATCGTCGAGCTTAAACATCATCCGTTCATGCTCGGCAGTCAGTTTCATCCTGAGTTTCTCAGCAGACCGCACAGGCCGCATCCGCTCTTTGCGGCGATGGTGAGGGCGGCAATTGACTAAAGGAAATCAAGGATCGTTGTTTTCCGGAGGCGTTGCGTGCTAGAATTGCAGTCGATATGGCCGACCTGACGACAACCATCGGGGGGGTACGACTCCCCTCGTACGTTTTCAATGCGTCCGGACCGAAGGACGTCACACTGGAAGAGCTGCGAGTCATCGGCGCATCGGCAGCCGGTGCGATCGTCATGAAGTCATGCACGCTGGAACCCCGGAAAGGCAACGAAGAGCCACGATACGCGTTTACGTCTTCGCCGTACGGATCGATCAACAGCATGGGTTTGCCGAACTTGGGGTACAAGGAATACGTGAAATTCACGACGATTCTTCAAAAGGAATTCGGAAAACCGGTCGTCGCAAGCATCGCTGGCATGTCTCCCGATCACTTCCCGATCATGGTGCAGGCTTTCCAAGAAAGCGATGCCGACCTCATCGAGGTGAATCTCTCGTGCCCGAACCTCAAAGGCAGACCGCAGATCGCCTACGACTTCCAGGCGGCGGATACCATCTTGGCATCCATCATGAAGCTCGGCAACAAGCCGATGGGCGTCAAACTGCCGCCGTACTTCGACCCGATTCATTATGAGCAGATGGCCGCGGTGCTCAAGAAGTACCCACTCGCGTTTGTCAGCTGCATCAACTCTGTTGGCAACACACTGCTCATAGACCCCGAAACCGAGCGACCTCTTATAAAACCCAAAGGCGGCTTTGGCGGACTGGGAGGGGACTATGTCAAACCTGTTGCGTTGGCCAACGTGCGGGCGTTCTCGCAGCTGTTGGGTGACAAGATGGCCATCGTCGGTGTTGGGGGTATCCGCACTGGTACGGATGCTTTCGAGTTTCTGCTCGCAGGAGCTGATGCAGTCCAGCTGGGAACGGTGTTCTATGAGGAGGGGCCGCAGTGTTTCGAGCGCGTTTCGACGGAGCTGAAAGCGATCCTCGATAGGAAGAAGTACTCCGATACAGCCGCTGCAAAAGGCAAGCTCAACGTTCTCTAAAGACTCTTGACAATTAGTTTAGTACTAAACTATACTGAGCGCGTACTTATTTCTTTTCTCCACATTCCTATGGTTACACGTGGACCAGGCTGCGGCTGCTAGTCGCTCGCCCTTCAAAAGAAGAGGCCCCCTCGGGGGCCTTTTTTCGTAAGGGCGACGCCGCGTCGCCACCCCTCCCCCTACCGTTCCACTCACCCATAGAACGTCCACGCACCGCACATCAATGCCACTATCGTCGTGTGAGTGTTCTGCTCGTTTCATACTCCCCATTCCGGTACTTGCTTTGTCCGCTATACTTTGCACTATCCCCATGCCACCCGATTTTTTCGAATTTCAGCAAGACCTCTCCCATCTCTCCGACGGGGACATCGCTGAGGTGCGCAAGGCATTCGATTTCGCGTGCAAAGCGCA
Source organism: uncultured Candidatus Peribacteria bacterium (assembly GCA_964457395.1). Lineage (GTDB taxonomy): Bacteria > Patescibacteriota > Gracilibacteria > Peribacterales > Peribacteraceae > CAVZXD01. The sequence goes on along the minus strand of CAYWEU010000090.1, from coordinate 321 downwards.
TGTCCACCAGAAGCGCAATGACGACTCACCGTACGTCATGCACGTCATTGCGGTTGCGCAGATCGTTGCCGGTTGGAAAGCGGATAAAGATACCGTTGTTGCCGCGCTGTTACATGATGCAGTGGAAGACACTGACGTCAAAAAATCGGATATTCTCGAGCATTTCGGTAGAACAGTGGCATTGCTCGTCGAGGGCGTAACGAAGTTCACGCAGGCTGACTTCAGTCCAGAAGAGTCGCTGGATCGCAAGATCGAGACGCTGCGTAAGTTGTTCGACGTCATGCGGCAAGACATTCGGGTTGCGCTCATCAAGCTTGCCGA
>CAYWEU010000089.1:0-12187 GCA_964457395.1 uncultured Candidatus Peribacteria bacterium | reverse complement strand
GGAGGCCAATCGATCGATGAGCAATAGTTGGATCTGCAGTGCTCCGAGTGCCGCCATGCGCGGGATGATGAGCCACCCCATGAGTCGAAATTCCGGGTGCACGATGCTCTTGGGTAACGTAAACCTGAACCCCGTTCGTATGATTCCGTATAGGCGTAGAAGCACATACAGCGTGCTCCCGATTACCGTGCCGTAGATCGGGCCCATGGGCCCGACGATCGGGGTCAGGAAGTACGTACCCAAGATGGTGCCGAGAGCCCAGACAATCGGCGTAAGGCCATAGACCCAGTACCGCTGCAGCGCGATGGAGTACTGGCCGAAGGTGTTGCCGAAGACAAAGAGGAAGTTGGTGAGCAGTGCGATACGTCCAAACCGAATGTACAAGTCGAGGCTTTCTCCGGTGAACTTCGTCAGATGCGGTGCGAGTGACGGAAAAGCAAAGAACAGGACGATTGCCAAGACGCCGAAAAGTCCGCCGAAGAATACGAGTGTACTGGTGATGATGCGGTTCATGTCGTCGCGGCGGTCATGCGCCAAGTGCGACGCTAAAAACGGTACCAAGATCACGCTCAAGCAGGACATGACTGTGACTTGGAAGAGCAAGTCACTGGGACGAAACGCAGCGATATACACCGAAGCAACGCCGATGGGGTCCTTGTCCAACGGGAACATGATCGAGAATGCTTGGTCTCGGAGGAATCCGCAGACAGATGCGATGATCTGCGTCATCGACAGCACAAGAGCCCCACCGGCAATGCGGCGTTGAGAGAAGAGCGATGCGAGGAGTTTGTGCATAGGAACAGGATAACAGTGGTGAGTGGCAAGATATATACAATCAACTCAGCACTACCTACTTTTTTGGGTTTTCAATTACTTGCTCTACAATCCTGGCCAAGACCTTATGCCCACCCCCACTCTCAACTTTAGCGCAATGAGCGATACACAAGTGCTCGACACTCTCGTCCAGCACCACATAGGGTTGACTGTGGAAGAGGCGCGCAAAGTTCAGGAAATGCTCAAGCGGCCTCCGACGGTGACAGAGGCGACGATCTGGGGCATACAGGGCAGTGAGCACTGTAGCTACAAATCCAGTCGCAGGTTTCTCAAGATGTTCCCGACAACTGGCAAGCACGTCATGTTAGGACCCAAAGAAGACAGTGGCATCGTCGCCATTACAGACGGTCCACCAGGGAAGCGATGGGGGCTCGTCGTTAGTCACGAGTCGCACAATCACCCGTCGCAACTCGTCCCGTACGAGGGCGCTGCTACAGGGGTCGGTGGCTGTGTGCGCGATGTCGTCTGTATGGGTGCACGCGTCATCGGGTCTCTGGACTCGCTGCGGCTAGGTGACTTGAAGACAAAGGACACGCGGTCGATTGCCAGCGAAGTTATTCGCGGAGTTGCGGGCTACGGCAACGCGCTTGGCATCCCCAACCTCGGTGGCGACACGGTGTTCGACGCCGCGTATAATGCCAGCTGTTTGGTCAACGTCGTGTCGGTTGGCATCGTTCGCGAGGACGAGATTATCCACAGTTATGTGCCCGCCGAAGCGGGAACAGTCGGCTACGACATCATCATCGTCGGCAAGGCAACGGACAGAAGCGGTTTCGGTGGAGCGGCGTTTGCGAGTATTGCCATGGAAGCAGACGATCCGCAAAAAAATGCCGGAGCAGTGCAGGAGCCGAATCCTTTTTTGGAGCGACATTTGCTCGCATCGACGTACGCGTTTTTTGACTGGCTGAAGCGCGAGAACAACCTGGACAAGGTCAGTTTCAAAGACCTGGGCGCCGGCGGAAACGTGTGTGCATCTGTGGAGCAAGTCGCACCTGCAGGCATGGGTGCGGTCGTCGATTTGAACAAGATTCACGTTTCACTCCAAGGGCTGCCGCCCGAAGTGATTGCTTGCGCAGAAACGCAAGAACGCTTTTGCTGGATTTGTCACCCCAGCATCACGCCTGTGCTTCTGAAGCATTACAACGAAACGTGGGATTTACCCACAATCGCCGAAGGTGCCAGGGCAAGTGTTGTCGGCAAGGTGCAGCATGACCCCATGTACACCTTGCTGTATAACGGCGAAAAAGTTTGTCATGCACAAGCGCAGGACATCACATCCGGTTTGCAGTATGTCCGTCCGACTGCGCAGCCGGTCACGCAGTGGAAAGAGCCGACAGTTACCTGCGAGGGTGATATCGTCATTTCGTGCCGAAAAAAGTTTTCGATCACGACTATTTTCCTCGCGATGCTCGCTCACCCGACACACGCAAGCAAGTCGCGGGTGCTGCGACACTATGACAAGAACATCATCGGCAATACGCGCATAGAACCCGGCGAAGGAGACTGCGGCGTCATCATGCCGCTCTCTGATATCAAGAGTTACGAAGTGGATGGCGAGCACCCTGATTGGCAGCAAGCCCTTCCACAAGCCGATACTTTCGTCGGAGTGGCACTGGCCAGTGGTGGCAATGGGCGGTATGGCCGTCTGTCACCGTACCTGCAAGGGGTGAACGCCGTCATCGAAAACATGCGAAACGTCGCAGCCAGCGGAGCCCTACCCAGAGCCATAACTGACTGCTTGAACTATGGCAATCCAGAGATACCCGAACAGCTTTTTGCTCTTGAACAGGGGGTCAAGGGCATTTCTGATGCTTGTAAAGGCATCATGATCGGCGGTGAACCGGTACCGGTCATCAGTGGCAATGTGAGCTTGTACAACGTCACAATAGAGGGTCCGATCGACCCAACGGCAGTGGTTTGCTGCATCGGCGTGATGCCCGATGCACGCAAGGCAATCGACATGCGCCTCAAACAGACGGGCTCAACGCTTTTTTTGCTCGGAGAACCACGAGACGAATGCGGAGGGTCGGCGTACTACCAGATACTCGAACAACTGACCACATCGCAGCGCAATGCGTTGCTCGGAAAGAATGTTCCCACTCCGAACTTTTCGGATGTCAAAAAGCACATCGAGTTCGTCACATCCGCAATCGACTCAAAGCTCCTCCTTTCTTGTCACGATATCAGCGACGGCGGTTTGTTGTTGGCTCTGTTCGAAATGACGGTTCCACAGAGGGGCATCGGTGGCGACATCGGTATGCAGATCGACCTGGCACCACCGATGTTCGATCTTGCGACAGACAAACTGCTCTTTTCGGAAACGGGAGGATTCCTCCTAGAAGTCGATCCCGCGTCCATGGATGCCGTCAGCAGCATGGCTGCCTCGCATGGATTGAAACTTCAGAAGATTGGCATTACCAGTGATATCGCCAAGCTCTCCGTTCGCAGAGGACCGACGGTACTCATCGACGAAGATCTTGATCGCCTGTTGCAGGTTTGGAGCACGGCACTCGACGGAGCGATGCAGTCCATTTGAGCGTGTGCCCAGGATGCGATTGTGCTATCATTTGCGTATGCATTTTCCTTCGATTTTCCTTCGATGCTCATGATGCGCCTCACTCGATTGCACGGTGTATACTTACTTGTTGCTGTTGGCATGCTCATGCCGCAATTGGCTTTCGCCGCCATACAGGGCACCGTGACCATGGAGCAGATTTCCTCCAAAGCTGTCGGCGTATGGACGTTGCTTTCGGCTGACGGCACAACCCGAAAAAGCACGGACACCGGCGTCAATCAAAAACACTATAGTTTCACGGTCTCCGAAGTCGGTCCCACCGTGCTCAGTGTCGTACCGCCACCCGGAGCTGTGTCGACGATTTTGGTCTATCGTAATGGCGACCTCACAGTCACCGAGACAACACAGCAGTACGCGTTTACGATTTATCCCAATGACACATATCGTTTTCTTGTTCAGTATGCGTTCAGCAAGCTGGGCGCACTTGGAATAACAAGTGCCCCCACGAGTGTCAGTTTTCGCATGAAAGGACCGGACGGAAAGCAGTACGTCGGCACGACGCCCCTCACACTGACAAATTTGCCCGTCGGACGGTACACGCTACAGCCAGCTATCGTCGATGGTTGCTACAAATCGAGGCCGCAGAACGTTCTTGTGAAATCTGAACAGCGAGTCGTGCTGAATTTTACTGTGACCTGCGACAGTAACGTAGAGGAGGTCGTCGATACTTCTCGCCCAAACAGGCGCCACATACGTGACCAGGCTCTTGAGCGAGATCTTTTGCGAGCGCTTCGAAAGACCGTACCGCAGAGCAAGTAGGAGCGGTTGCTTGCGAGCCGTGCTGTGCAACGAAATTCTATCGTTTTGTGAGCATATCCGACAGCTTCGTGATATCTCCGGCGCCCATAGTGACGATGATGTCTTCTGCAGATCCGCTCTGCTGACGAAGCAGTGTTTCTGCATCAGCTAGGGCTGGAACGATTTTAACCAGTGCATTGCTTTTCTTCGCAATCGCCTCAGAAAGATTCTGAATATCTGCTGTTGTTGCATTGTTCTGCGGACGCGCATCGTAGACATTCGTTACCAACACACTGTCTGCGTCTTTGAAACATGCTGCGAAATCATCCCAGAGCTTGAGTGTTCTGTCGTGCGTATGCGGCTGAAATACACAAATAATACGCTTGCCGGGGTAACCGGACTTGAGTGCGGCAAGTGTGGCTTTGATTTCCACAGGGTGATGCCCGTAATCGTCAATGACAGTCGTCTCACGCATTTTTCCTTTCACTTCCAATCGCCTCCAGCTGCCGGCGTACCCTGAGAGAATCTCTTGAGATTTCTTTGGATCGAGCTTCATGTGGTCTGCGAAGGCGAGGACCAGTTTTGCATTCTGCTGCATGTGCGCACCCGGGGTTTTGAGCGTCAGCAAGGGCTGGCTGTCGGCATCGATCATGGTTTTTCGTGCCTGCGTGATCAACCGAACCACTTGCTCATCTCCGCCGTGTGCGATGATGACCCCATCGTCTGGAAGTTTTTGGAAGAACTCAACGAATGCGGCTTCGTACTCGTGCAGGTCAGTATACGCGTCGAAGTGGTCACCGTCGGCATTGGTGACGAGAATGATCTTTGGCGAAAGAAAATGAAACGATCGCCGATACTCACACGATTCGACAAGCCACACGTCTCCTTTTCCCTGTCTCCAATTGCGGCCGCTGAGTTCTTTGAGTTTTGTGCCAACGACGACATTGGGGTCCAAACCGGACTCTATCAGCACTCGTGCCGCCATCGCGGTCGTCGATGACTTGCCATGCGTTCCGCAGATGCTGATCACCTGTTTCCCAGCAGTGAGTTCGCCGAGCGCTTGGAAGTACGATATCTGTCGGATGTTGCGCTTCTTTGCCTTCACTCGTTCTGGTGCAAGGTCCGCAATTGCTTCGGAATAGACAAAGAGATCACATTCTTTAGGGAGTGCACTGCCGTCTTGCGTCAGTGATACGTCGATTCCCTGCGATCGTAAGTCGGAAATCAAGACCGAGTCTGTGGCGTCACTGCCGCTGACGTCGTGTCCCTGCGCTTTTCTGTGGCTCGCATACGCAGAGAGCCCTATGCCGCCGATGCCGCTGCAGAAGATGCGCATGTGGCAGGAGCATAGCATGGCAGTGTTCGAAGCTCGAAGCACGACGTTCGAATTTCAAGCTTTTTCTAAAACTCGCTATACTTGCATTCTCCAACCGTTGTCACGAGTATGCCGTACAAAGACATTGCTCCATTCCCCAAGCAACTGACCATCGTGGCCGGACTATGCGTTGTAGGTCTCATGGCTTTTGGATTGGCGCTCTCGTACTACAAGAATATTTTGTTCGATCGCCAGCTGATCACCATGCAGCAGCGCAACCGCGACCTGAAAAAGACCATCGATCAAGAGTACGGGCGTCTGCAGTATCTAACATCCGGGCAATACAAAGACAGGTATGCGAAAGAGAACATTGGGCTGCTTAACGAAGGAGAGAAAGTCATGATCATCACGCACAAACAGGCCCCTGCGGTCATCGTGAACAGCACGGAGCTGACCGAGGAGGACAAGCAAGCTATGTACGAAGAAAACTTGCGCAATATTCGTATCATCGACCACTGGCGATTGTTTTTGTTTCATCATGATCAGATCGATGATTTGAAGCGATGAACATTGCTTTCACAGCATATTTGGTGAATAATCGCTCGGCACCGACGCGGGATGGAGCAGCCCGGTAGCTCGCCAGGCTCATAACCTGGAGGTCGTAGGTTCAAATCCTACTCCCGCAACCATTCATTTTTAACTTGTGCACGGTTTGCAATCCCGTATAATTCCTTCGTTATGGCACATAAGAAAGCAGGTGGATCTACATCGAACGGCAGAGACAGTACGTCGAAACGCAGAGGCGTAAAACGCTTCGAAGGCGAGGCTGTGAATGCTGGCGAAGTGCTCATTCGTCAGAAGGGATACTGGTACCGACCGGGTACTAACACGTACTGCGGCAAAGATTGGACGATTCATGCCAGCGTGACCGGCAAAGTGGAGTTTGCAAAGAAGAAGATCGAGAAGTTCAACGGTCGCCGAGAGATGGCGACGATCATCAGTGTCGTAATGGCGAAGGTGTAGGGTCGTTTTTTGGTGGGCGTGGGGGGATTTGAACCACCGACCGCCGGTTTATAAGTCCGGAGCTCTGACCAACTGAGCTACACGCCCAACCGAGATTGAGTATATCACTTTGCAGAAAACGGAATACGGATGAATTTTGAAACTGTTTATCTCATGGATTCAATTATTTTCTTCGCCTGTGCCTTCGTTGTGATCTTGCCGCTTAATTGCGCATCTCGTAGCGTTTTGAGGATCTCCCCTACTCTCTCGCCGGGCTTCATGCCCAGGATTTCCATGATGTCATCGCCTTTGAGTAGTGGCTTTGGCGGACGAGGGTGGCTGTCGAGAAACGTGTTGTAGTCATCGACGATTTTCTCGTACCAATCGAGCGACGTCGGCACTGTGCCTGCAGCGTCCAGGTAGAACAACTGCAAAAGCTCCTGAAACCACGGGTGGTAGTACCAGTGCGCTTTTCGCACGTCTGTGATGCTGTTGAACGTCGCCATCATCATGTGGTGTCGGATGAGCCACGAAATTTTTTCAGCGCGCTTGCCGGGCATTTGCAAGCGAGTAAAAGTTTTGAGTGCAAGGTTAGAAGAAACTTGCGCATGGTGGTCGAAACGGATGCGACCTTCTTGCGAGAAGGTCTGTGCTTTTCCGCAATCATGAAACACGGCAGCAAGACGTACATCGATGCCATGATCGCCCGTGAAAGCGCGAGTGCACTGCAGTGTGTGGTCCCAGACATCGCCTTCGAGGTGATATTCTTTTGGCTGAGCAATGCCCTTGCAGGCATGCAGCTCGGGCAACATGTGCTGCAGAATTCCCAGCTCCCACAGGTCTTCGAGTGCTCTGTCGGGGTGCGGACACAGTAGCATTTTCTCCAGTTCTTGCAGCTGGCGTGTGCCGGAAAGAATCTCGATCAGCGCCGCTGATTTCTGCAGTTCGTGGTACGTATCGGGGTGATATTGACCGTTGATGGTTGCTCGCATGCGCACAGCGCGCAGTATTCGCAGGGCATCGTGTTTGATGCGGACACGAGGATCGCCAATGAATGTGATCAAGCGTTCGCGTACATCGGCTTGCCCGTTATGCGGGTCGAACAGTTCTCTCGAAATCGGGTTCCAGTACATCGCGCTGATGCTAATGTCTCGCCGACCGGCATCTTTGGCACGATCGCCAAAAATGACAGACTCTGGGTGACGCCCGTCCGAAGCTTCGTCATCCTCACGAAACGTTGTGATCTCGACTGTGCAACCGCCCATCGACACTATGACGCTCCCAAGTTGCGCTGCGCTATCATCATTTTTCGGAAACAGCGCGACTACTTGCCCCGGCAACGCAGACGTGGCGATGTCTATTTCTTCGGGGACTTTTCCCATCAGCATGTCGCGCACCGCTCCTCCCACCCACCATGCCTCGTACCCGGCATCCGTAAGCGTCTCGGTGACCTTGTACGCGGCCTCGCCTACGCGGGAGGAGAGAGAACGATCGATTATTGATGGCTCAATCGACATTGAGAGAGAATGAAGAAGTAGCAATTAAGAATTATGAAAGAAGGATAGCAGAATTCCTCATTCATAATTCTTCATTCGTAATTCTCTCTTGTTTCTTGTATAACTACAGAAACTTTCCGCATGTTGAGATTTGCCGTTGCCGGCGTACCGCTCTCTACCCCTTCGCCGGGCGGAACTGTCGAAGGTCTCAAGCATGCGCATTCATTGGGAATCAAAGCGATGGAAATCGAGTGGGTACAGCGCGTGCCACTCAACCCTGAACGCATGGAGGAAATTCGCGCAACAGCGCAACAGCTGGACATGTATCTGACCGCGCATGCCCCGTACTACATCAACTTGAATTCATCGGAACCTGCCAAACTAGAAGCCAGTATCAAGCGCATTCTCGATGCGTTGCACATGTCCCAGCGTGCAGGCATCAAGTCTGTCTGTGTTCACAGTGCGTTTTACTTGGGAATGGAGCCGAAAAAAGCATACGAAAACGTGCGCAGAGCGACGGACAGCATCATGAAACACAAGACCACGCTCTTTCCAGGCGTCAATTTGGGCTACGAAACCATGGGCAAGCAGACGCAGTTCGGCACGCTGGAAGAAGTACTCCAGATCAGTAAAGAATTCGGCATCTACCCAACCATCGATCCTGCCCATTTGCATGCGCGCTACAATGGAAAAATCAACAGCACGAAAGAATGGAATGAAATGTTCGATACCTACGCGGAGTTTTTGGGCAAAGAATCGCTCAAGACCATGCACATGCATTTCTCGGGCATTGCATACGGCCTGAAGGGCGAGAAGCATCACCTGCCGCTGCTCGAGAGCGACGCCAAATGGCAGGACTTTATCGCCGTCCTCACGCGTCGCAATATCGGTGGAGTCGTCGTCTGCGAATCTCCGTTGCTGGAGGAAGATACGGTGAGAATGATGGAGTGTTACGAATCATGAACAGAACTGCTACACTGGCAACCACTTTCCTCTTTTGACCATGAACATCGCCATCAACGGCTTCGGCCGCATCGGACGTCAGGCACTTCGTATCATCCTCGAGAGCCACCCTGACTTGAACGTGGTCTTGATCAACGACCTCACCGATGGGCACACCCTCGCGCATTTGTTCGAGTTCGATTCTGCGTATGGCCAATTTCATGGCAAGGCCGAGTACAACAATGATTGCATCGTAACCAAGTACGGCAAGATCCAGCTGAGCGCGACGAAAGACCCGGCGGCTCTCCCTCACAAGGCAATGAAGGTTGACGTCGTGCTGGAGTGCACGGGCTTCTTTACCAAGCGCGACGATGCTGCACTGCACCTCAACGCAGGCGCGAAAAAAGTGATTATCTCGGCTCCGTGCAAAGACAAAGCCGACGGCACGTTCTGCATCGGTGTGAATCATGAGACCTACGACCCGAAGACGATGCATGTGATCTCCAACGCGTCGTGTACCACAAACTGCTTGGCACCGATGGCAAAAGTCCTGCACGATACTTTTGGCGTCAAGCACGGGCTTATGACGACGATTCACAGCTATACGAATGACCAGAGCTTGCTCGACTTGCCCCACAAAGACCTTCGCCGTGCGCGTGCAGCGGCAGTGAACGTGATTCCTACGAGCACAGGAGCCGCGAAAGCAATAGGCTTGGTTGTTCCAGAGCTCAAAGGAAAACTAAGCGGGATAGCGATCCGTGTACCGACACCGACAGGCAGCATCACCGACCTGACAGTTGTCACCGAAAAGCCCACGACGAAAGAAGCGGTCAATGCCGCATACGAAAAAGCCGCACATGGCAGCATGATGGGCATCCTGGGCGTAGAAACACGGCCACTTGTCCTCAAAGATTTTGTCGGAGATCCGCGCAGCTGCATCATCGATGCTGAGCTGACGGAAGTTATTGGCGGTAGTCTCGTAAAAGTCTTCGGCTGGTATGACAACGAGTGGGGCTACTCTAACCGCATTGTCGAGTTAGCCGAGTATATCGGTGGAAAGCTGTAATTAGAGGCCTGTGGTTGTAGATGCTAGCTTAGGCATGCTTAGAATAAGTATAGCGGCTGAGGACTACTTCTCATCCCCCTTCTTCTTTTTCTTCTTACCATCAACGACTTCGGCGTCGACAACATCATCTTTTTTCTTATCCTTATCCGCGCCTTCTTTCTCTTTTTTCTGCGCTTCCTCGTAGACAAGTTTGCCGATTTCCTGTGCTTCGGTTGCCAGGGCTTCCGTTACCTTTTTTATTTCTTCGGTATCGGCACCGTCTTTTTTGAGCACGTCACGCAGGTCGTTCATCTTCGTGTTTACTTTTTTCTTGAGTTCATCAGGCAGCGTGGCATCGTACTCTCGCAGTTGTTTCTCGAGGTTGAAGATCAGCGAATCAGCCGTGTTACGCACTTCGACTGTCTCTCGCTTCTTCTTGTCGGACTCGGCATTCACCTCGGCGTCTTTCTTCATCTTCTCGACCTCTTCTTTACTAAGACCTGTCGATCCTTGAATGGTGATGTGCTGTTCTTTGCCCGTACCCTTGTCTTTGGCTTTGACATGCAGAATGCCGTTCGTGTCGATATCGAACGTCACTTCGATTTGCGGCATGCCGCGAGGGGCGGCCAGAATGCCGTCGAGGATGAACCGTCCGAGGGATTTATTGTCCGCAGCCATCTCGCGCTCGCCTTGAACCACGTTGATCTCGACAGACGTCTGATTGTCCGCGGCAGTCGAGAATACCTGGCTCTTGCTTGTCGGTATGCGAGAGTTGCGCTCGATGAGCTTGGTGGCAACACCGCCGAGCGTTTCGATACCCACACTGAGCGGAATGACGTCGACGATGGTGATGTCTCGGTCGATGTCCCCGCCGATTTGTCCGGCTTGGATGGCAGCGCCGATGGCCACGACTTCGTCCGGGTTCACTCCTTTGTGCGGTTCTTTGCCGAACAACTCCTTCACTTTGGCTTGCACCGCGGGCATGCGCGTCATGCCTCCGACGAGCACGACCTCGTTGATGTCTTTCTTTGTCAGCCCGGCATCCTTGAGCGCTTGCTCGCAGGGCCCCGCAGTTCTCTCGATGAAGTCCGAGACGAGAGATTCCAGTTTTGCACGCGACAGCTTGATGTTCATGTGCTTGGGCCCCGTCGCATCGGCCGTGATGAACGGCAGGTTGACTTCTGTCTCGTTTGCCGAGCTCAGTTCGATCTTGGCCTTTTCTGCAGTCTCGCGCAGGCGCTGCAGGGCGATTTTGTCGTTACTCAAGTCGATCCCTTGGTCTTTTTTAAACTCACCAAGCAGCCACTCGACAATGCGCTGATCAAAGTCGTCGCCTCCCAGGTGCGTATCGCCGTTGGTGGACTGCACTTCGAAGTGCCCATCGCCGGAGAGTTCCAGTACCGTGACGTCGAACGTGCCTCCCCCGAGGTCGTAGACGATGATCTTTTCTTCTTTCTTCTTATCCAAGCCGTATGCGAGTGCGGCGGCTGTCGGCTCGTTGATGATACGCACGACTTCGAGCCCTGCGATTTCTCCTGCTTCTTTCGTTGCTTGTCGCTGATTGTCGTCGAAGTAGGCTGGGACGGTGATAACCGCCTTACTCACCGTTTGCCCAAGGTATGCCTCTGCGTCTTTCTTGAGCTTCATGAGCACTTTCGCAGAGATTTCTTGGGGAGACATCTCTTTGCCTTGAATGGTGATCACAGCCCTGCCCTGCTTGCCTACCGCAACGTCAAAGGGCATGTGTTTGGCGTCTTTCTGCACTTCGTCGAAACGCTTGCCGACGAAGCGTTTAGCGGAAAAAACAGTGTTCTTGGGGTTCGTGACGCCCTGGCGCTTGGCGGCAATACCGACCAAGATCTCGCTGTCTTTAAACGCGACGACAGACGGCGTTGTGTTGGCGCCCTCGCTATTGGGGATCACCTGCGGTTGTCCGCCTTCGATGACAGCGACGCAAGAGTTGGTGGTGCCAAGGTCGATACCGATAATTTTAGACATAGGGATGAAATGTAGAATGTAAAATTAAAAATGTAAAAAGATAAGTTAAGAATGAAAATTCAGTTGGCACTCGGAATTATAGAGTGCTAGTTTCATTGAGTCAAGATATACTTCTATGATGGAAGCTGTAGAATTGCGTTTCTACAAAAAAGCTGACAGTGGTCATCATAAACGGTCAGAACGAATTGATCATTCGTGAAACTACATTTCTCACTTATGTTTCTGGACGAAGCCATCATCGA
>CAYWEU010000088.1:0-7923 GCA_964457395.1 uncultured Candidatus Peribacteria bacterium | reverse complement strand
AAAAGACCCCTGCGGGCCTTTTTGTGTTTGTGTTGCCTCCTGAGCTATCAACGGAAGTACTATGAAAGTATTTTCGCTGAGCCTGGTAACGGAGGGTACACGTGGGGGAGGAGCCCCGTTTCTCTGCCTTGCTGCGGTCTCTTGTTTCTCCTCGTGACCTGACGAAGTCCCCGTACCGGTTCGCCGCGCGAAGCACTGGGGCCTCGGGGGAACACTGGGGAGAAAGGGGATGCACTCCATAACGCTGCACTCACAATGACGGAGCGACATCGCAGAGCAGAGAGAACGGTAAGCAGCGCAGACATCCGGCGCACCTAAAGCATCAGAGTCCCGTAGCCGCGACACCGTGTCGCGGACGGAGCCGAAGGCTCCGAATTCATATAGCTGCACACTGTTCTCTCCGTCCTATCGTGCCTATGGTTCCAATGATCGAGAATCGGCTCCGGAGCCTTTTTGTGTTGGTATCTGATTTCCCCCTTTTCGGAGAAATCCAACCAGTATAGGACTTCTATCTTGTGAGCACAAGAGTATTTGCAATACTCTCTATATTTCCGCATATAGAAGCTCAAAAACATGATTCCTATAAGAACATCGATCGTTGAAAATAGCAAAAAACAATCTCTCACCGGAAGATACGATCTTCCGCTGCGCATCTGCCGCAACACGCTGACAAACCTGGTACTATGCGCACGTCATGCAGGCAAAAAGCAGAACATACTACTGGCTGGTACACGCGGCGATCGCCCTGTGTGTCGGCTTAGCGGTGCTGAGCGTGACAGTGATCATCGTACTTCAGCGCATGACATTTGCATCTTCTGCGGATCGATCCGGCTTGGCAAAGAGGATCTCATCGCACGATATCATCGCATACGTCAGAACAACGAACCCTCAGGCACTGTTTTCCCCTCTCATCCAGCCCATCGTCACCATCGATCAGAGGAATATCCCGAGCGGTTCTGGCAGCTACGAACTGGCGATCTTGGGAACAACAGGAACAGGTACAGTGGCGCCGAGTGGATGGATTCTGTTCTTCACTCCCGAAGATCCAACGAGCAAACCGATGCGCGTGCTCTCCGACCCATCGGCGGCGGCAGCGATGTTGTCGAGCGCAGATGAAAGCAGAACAACACTGGCCGATACGCGCGAATTCCGCGGATTCATGGATACATCTGCACCTCATGTCATGCTCCTGGCAACAAACATGCTTGCGACGACAAATACAAACCACAGTACACTCATGCGCGCCGTGCTCTCACCGTACGACTTCGTCGTCGCCAGTTGGGACGGACAAGGAAGTGGAAAAGCGACATTCATCCGCACGACAAGCGTCGGAGCCAAGGGCGGCTTGCCCAGCAATTGGCAACCGGCTTCCCCTACTCCGTCGATCGTCATCGAAGACCGCTCACTCGCAGACCGATTCGCGCAGTTGGCCTCCTTGTTATCAGAAGAACATCGAAACCTGTTCGAAGGTCTGCGCGGCATCGCGCTCCAGCGGTGGCAACAAGCGATGGGCGGTCGCAAAACTCCGGCGCAGTTGCTGCTCCCTTTGCTGGAGCGCCCCGCCAGGCTGGACGTCGAGCTGTCCGCAGATACTGTGGCATTTGCACTGCAAGGAAGCACCGATACTCCTAAGCTCGTCGGGCAACTCATCGAGGAATATATGTTGCAAACGCCATCGGCGACCGTCCGCAGAATCGCTCTGAACGATCACGAACGCATCGACGTCATCGCCGAAACGCAAGCGACTGGAAAAGAGAAAACTATCGCCAATAGTTGGTCTGTCACATCGAGCAGAGCCGGCTCCGGTCACGCGCTGTTTGTGGCGACTCAAGGACAGAAGTTCGTGCTCGCAAACAGCAAACCCATGGTCGATCGAGCCATCGGAGTCGCCATACAAACAACCCCCGGCGAAAACGTCAGTGCGAGAGGGCAGGTTGATATACAGGCACTGCAATCACTGTTGCAACAGTACGCTCCATTTTTGCTCTCGCAGTCCGAATCTCCATGGTCCCTGCTGCAAGGAAAAAAAACGATCCGCTGGTCAATTGCAGAGCGCTCGGACGCGGTGGTAGTGGAGTGGAAGACGAGATGAGGAAATCGAAGAAATCGACGACTTCGAGCCTGCCTGCAGCAGGCAGGGAAATCGAGGAGTCTCGTCTATATCTTTGATTTCCTCGATTTCTTCGATTTCCTCAGCTATGTGGTGGCCACCCCGGTGTCGGTGGAAATGGTCCCAGCCAAGGCCTGGGAGTACCGGGCCACGGAGGATAGATGTTCGGGAACGGGGTGCGGTTTTGTAGCATGGGATTGTTCGCTCGGTTGGGCGGGAAGTTCTTCATTGGCTGCGGTTGCATCGTGAGCGGCCGACCGTACCAGCGGTAACGAATGGGCCCTCTGTAGATGATGCGGCGGCCAGCAAGGTGCGGGTGTGGCACGTATGGCGCCGAGTCTCCGAGTACGCTGTTGAGAGCCAGCTGCGGGTGCATAAAGCTGGGAGACGGCAGCACACCCGGAAGCCCGAGTGTCAGCGGTGCGTTTGGGTTTGGCGGTGCGTCGGGCACGGTGATCTGTTGCCATGGCGGCCCGTCGGCAGAGGGGACGTTTGCCATGGGAACGAATCCAGCACTGGTTACATACCAGTGCGTGGGTTGCCCCTGCCGTTGCGCAGAAGCAGGTCGCCGGTAGATCGCCATAGGGCTCGCCGGAAGTGCGACTCTGGTGTTGACGACGAAGTCGGGAATGCCGCCACGCGCGAGCAGATATTTTCCGACGATCTGCGCCTCGTCTTTGTTTTGCGGCGCGGCAAGCGTGCGCAGTACCAAGACGCGGTCGGTATCCGGCACGCGCTTCATCACTTGGTACAGCGCACTCGTTGTATCGCCGGTCAGTTGTTCGAGTTGGAGAAGGCTGAAGGTTTTCTCTCGAAGCAGCTGCTGGAGTTTCGTTTTCCCCTTACCGTTCAGTGCCTGTATTTCCATCAGCGCGGCGGCGCCTTCTTTCGGAGGTAACTGATGCAGCACTGCCTGCATCTTTGGGTCTTTCATAAACTCAAGATGTTTCATGGTGTGGAACGCCCGGTCTTTCAGCAGGTCTGGGTTGATGCAGAATGCCGCGACGCCTGCCCACAGAAACGTCGGCCACGTCAGCGTGCCGCCTTTCTTGAAGGCCATGACAAGCCCCAGCCCCGCGATGAGCGAGCCGCCCAGCGCGCCGACCAGGCGCAGCGGCTTGTTGGCTGATGGATCGGATGCGTTCAGTCCATACCGTGCCGCGAGCTCTGCGCGTACGGGGTCGATCATCTCGACTTGAGCGAGTGCTAGACGCATGCCTTGCAGCACCTGGAGTTGCCGTGGATTGAGCCGGCTTACGACGCTGCCCGAAACCATGTCGAGTTCTTTGTACGCACTGGCTACCGCCTGGATGTTTACTTCGAGCCTGCCACTTGGGTGCCGCACGTAGAAGATATTGTCTTTGATGTGCCTATTGAGCTGCACGTCGCTTGGGTCTACACCCAGCCCTTTTGCATACGGTTCAAGAGACTTGACGATGCCTTTCATTTCTTTGTTGTTCTCCATCGAACCATCAGGGTCATGCGTGCCACCGACATTATCGGTCAGAAAAGCGTCGTGCAGCTGCTGGACTATGCAGTCTTTCAGCGGCGCGCCGGGTGCGATGTTCATGGCTGCTCGTATGCCGTCGGTCAGCATCTTGGCCCGCAACTCGCAGGCTTGGTTGTAGAGGTTGCCGATGTCTTCCCACCCTTGCATGACGCGTGCCTCTGAGTTCGGCATGTTCATGTGCATGGCGATGAGCCGGAATTTCGCTTGCGCCTGGATGCCCACGCGCTGGAGCTCTGGCATCAGCGGGTGGTTGCGCACGCGATCGAGCGATTTTCGCATCAATTCCCATTGCTGTTGCTCATCGTTCAAACTCTCAGGACCCAGCTTGCGCATTTTTTTTGCGCTTCTCGTTTCGCCGAACAGCGGATTCTCTTGAGTCATTGAGTATGAAAAAGATTATGGGGTACCAGATGCGGGTGGGGGAGGTGGAACGGTAGGAGGTGTTGCAGGCCCAGCAGGAGCGGCAGCAGGAGCTGCTGGCGGGTTGCCCTTGTTCTCCGCTGCGGTAATGTCTGGAATAAGATCTTTGAGTTTTCCTTTTCCAAGCACTTGCTGTCTTGCGGCTACGTTTTTCAATTCGCGCAAAACCTGATCGAGTGTCGGCACATTCAATGCACCATTCGTAGCGGTTCGCAATTCGTTCTGGATGATTTGTAACTGCACATTGCGCTCTGCGGGCTGCGCCAAGATTTTCAATTCTTGGATGGCTTTGACAATTTTATCCGCGCCGGGGTCACCCGTACCCAGCTTTTTGGCTGCTTTATCTATGGTGTCGCCCGAAGCACGCCCGCGCTGCTGATTGTAAGTTTCTTTTAAGCTGCCAGTGCCACGCCCGGATGCTTCTATGCGTATTGCATCGGCAAGCTGCCTCGGTGCGGCCAACATAGAACCAATGTTCCCCATTTTCCCAGCGCCACCTGGTAGCGGCAGCGGGGTCAGCAGAGGCAACTGCATTGCAGCGCCGCCGAGGTACTCGCCGTAGCCTTTGATCTTCTCAGTAATGCCCTTCGCGGCATCGAACTTGCCTAGTGCGTCAAATGCGCCCTTCCAGATGATCATCAGTGCTGCGATCATCCACAAAAATGTCCACCAAGAGCTGACACCAGCGATGATGGGGTAGCGCCACTGCTGGTCCAAGCCTATACCGTCAGGAATGGGAATTGCCGACACTGACGACAGCATGATGAAACCGATGACAAGCGGAATTGCGATGGTCACCGGCAGAAACACGGCGCCGATGAAATTTTTCCAAATGTAGTCCTCAAACCCGATGACATTCGTTCCCAGCTTGCCGTTGAAGACGTAGCCGATAAACGCGAAGGGCATAAACGCCATGGTCGCCCAGAGCACGATGATGCGCAGCAGCAGTCCGATGCCAAGCCCAAGCAGCGGGAAGACCAAAGCGATCTGCACAAAGAACACCATCAGCACGCTGACCATGAGTTTGAGCGACACTAAAAACTGATTTTCTCCGGGGTTCGGGGCTTGAACCGCGACAGCCACAGGCACTTTGGCGAGTGTCGCGAGACGAGCAAAGTTCACGGCCAACGCGTTGAGCGTTGCATGCGCCGTATTCATTTTGGGAGCTGCCGTGTCGAAGTTTTCCAGCCGGTAACACACGAGTTTTGGTTGGCAGGTGGGTCCGAATGTCGCTTCTTCTGCCGCGGTTGGGAAAATAATCGTCTTCGTGACCACTTTGCACGGCTCGAGTTTGTTTTGCTCGTTGAGTGTCTGGCAGTTGAAATTCGGCATCATGTTCGGGATCGAATAAATCGTCGCGGTCAGTATGTTCGACACATCGATGAGCACTCGTGGGAAGAACCACGAGAAGTTCACGAGGATCACCGCAGTCACGAAATGCACGATCTTCGACTTCACGAACTCGCCGCTGGCCATGATGATGGTGTAGAACGCCACCCCGATGAGCATGAGCGCGAAGACCAGGTTCATGATGTCCCGAGACAAGATCCAGATGCGCTTGAGCATGAGGAACATGTTGGGGTCATTGAAGAAGTCCGTGCTCATGAGGTACCCGACCATATTGAGCGCGATGAGCAGCACAATGTGCATGAATGTTGTGAACGCTGCCATGACGCTAATGATGCTCACCATCGGCTCACCGAGGTTACCGTTGGCTGCTTGCTGGGCGTGTGCAACAGGCAACGACAGTGGATTGCCATGCGTTGCAACAAGGGCGATGCCACCCGCAACAATCAGCATTTTGACGATGGTGCGTTTGTTTTGAAACATTCTCATAATTATAGCATTTTTTATGGTTTTTCACCAGCCTTTACTCATTTTCGAATCAGTATGTAAAGTAAAACAGTCAAACTTGAGATTTCTTGATGAATTACACTTCACCATACTCTGAAAAAAATGTGAATACTTTTTTTGTTCAACAAAGAAAAATTGAAGCACTTTATTGTTCAACAAAATGGCTTACAGAAGCTGAAATTTTAATATTGATGTCTCAAGGCACTCGTTTGATCAATTTTCTTGATCTTTACTCTTCAATATGAGTAATATTTGTGAACAGGTTCCAAGGACGTATTTTTCTTTACCCTCTTGATGGTTCACGAATCGCTCAAAGCACTTTTTAGCTCTCAAACGCGCATCAAGCTCCTGGCGATCTTCCTCTTACATCCTGAGGAGGAATACTTCATTCGCCAGCTGACTCGTCTGCTCAACGAGCAAATCAACTCCATTCGCCGAGAACTGGAGAACCTGCGGCGGATCGGTCTGGTGAAGGCGCGGCACAAAAATCGCAAGAAGTACTACAAAACCGACATGGACTTCCTGTTTTTCCATGAACTGAAAGCAATGTTTTCCAAAGAAGTGAAGGGCGGGGAGAGCTCGACGATTCTCGCGATGAAAGGTTTGCCGGGACTGTCATACTTGTTGCTTGCCGGTTCGTTTGTCGGTACGCACAGCAAGGTCGACTTGCTGCTGGTGGGGGACGTCAAAAAAGAAGTCGTGGAACTGCTGCTGGCCCAAGACCCCACGATGCGCAACGTGAAGTACTCGCTGTTCTCGAAGGCGGATTTTCTGTATCGACTGAGTCTGCGCGATCGTTTTATCTTGGAAATCGTCGATGATCCCCGGCATATCGTTGCGAGTAACGGGATCGTGCAGGAGATAGAGGAGGCGAGGAAATAGGACTTGGGGATTAGGACTTAGGGTCTTTTTGTGATCATTGACCTTTTGACTTTCTCATCCTATTCGAGTAGCGTAGTCCGGCATGTCACAGAGACTCCTGGAAAAACAGGCAGAGAAGATGATGCGAAACGTGCCGGACATTCGGCCCGGGTACACCGTACGTGTGCACCAGAAAGTCCAGGAAGGCGATAAAGAGCGTGTGCAGATCTTCGAGGGCATGGTGCTCGGCGTCCACGGTGGACACACGCAAGCTGACCGCAATTTTACGGTTCGTCGCGTCGCGTCCGGTGTCGGTGTCGAGAAAGTGTTTCCGTTGCATTCGCAGACGATTATAAAGATCGAGGTCAAGAAAGTGGCCAAAGTGCGCAGGGCAAAGCTGAACTTCTTGCGTGGCCGCAGGGGGAAGAGCGCGCGCATCAGCGAACGCTTTACCAGCTCGGACGAGTTTTCGATCGCGACAGCTTCGCCAGCGGCGCCAGAGCCAATCGTAGAGCCTGTAGCTGCCGCTCCAGTGGAGTCTGAACAACCGAAAGCATAATGAGAGAGTCGTAGCGGAGACACCGTGTCTCCGACTGGGCCGGGAGGCCCAGAGGGTGGTCAAAAATAATGCCGGCCTAAAGATCTGACCCTCGCAATATTTGATGTATGTGTTTGGCTACGGAATGCAGTAGAACTGTGTACACTGTGTCCATGCGCTGCACGCTCGTCGGCAACTATGGCGTTGGAAATATCGGCGATGAGGCTCTGCAGACCTATTTTCTTCAGACATTCCCCGACGTCCAATGGACGGTAGTAACGGCAAGAGGGCAGGGGATTGGAGCAGTTCCGCGCTTGCCGTGCGGGGTGTGGTCTCTGTTTAAGCCTTGGTGGCGGACGCTCAGAGCTTTTAGACACAGCGAGGCGGTGGTATTCGGCGGTGGCAGTCTTTTTACCGATAGCGAATCGGTATTCGCGTGTTTCTTGTGGTGGTGGCATGCTTTCTGGGCGCGAGTCTGCGGTTGCCGTGTCGTGCTGGCGTTCCAGGGAATCGGTCCGTTTCGTACCAAGATCGCAAGAGCGTTTGCGCGCTGGGTGCTTGTGCGTTGCGTGTATCTTTCCGTTCGAGACGAGAAATCCGCAGAACGGTCAGCCGCGCTTGGCGGCAATA